>NZ_JAKUGX010000006.1:0-217245 GCF_022664195.1 Bacillus cereus group sp. BfR-BA-01316 | reverse complement strand
TTACGTATGGGTTACTCGATAAAATTTGAATTTCTCTTTCTGTAAATAGCTTTTTTGTCATTTTGAACATTCTCCGATCCCAATTTTCCTCTTATTATACAAGAAATACCCGATAGAATAGACTTTTTTTAAGTGTCTATTCTATCGGGTACATTTTATACTAAGCTTCTTTTTTTATTATCGTAAATTATTGCGACTAATTACGCTTCCTCTTGCTTAAATAAAACTCCTTTTATTATTCTCAAAAATGACACATAATAAGTGATTTAAATCACCACATTGATTTGAATTTATCGCTATTCTTGATTTAGATATTACATTTAAACTTTATGGAGGCATTCATATGAAACATACATTTACTGAAACTTCAATTATCGGTGAGATTGTAACACAATTTCCGAAAGCTAGTGATCTTTTTAAATCATATAGAATAGACTTTTGTTGTGGTGGTAATAGACCACTTATTGATGCAATTAATGAAAGAAATTTATCAGCATCAGAGGTAATCACAGAATTAAACACGCTTTATCATAAAACAAAACTATTAAACAAATCTGAAATTGATTGGAAAAATGCTTCTTATCAAGAATTGATTGATTATGTTGTAAATAAGCATCATCGCTATTTAAATGAAGAATTGCCACAGTTAAGTCCATATGTGACGAAAGTATTACGCGTTCATGGGGCAAGTCAGCCTCATTTAGCTCAAATTCATAAGCTATTTCATGAACTTAAGATTGAATTAGAACAGCATTTAATTAAAGAAGAAACGGAAGAGTTCCCATTAATTTTAGAATTCGAACAAAATCCGACTGATGAAAATTATGCAAAATTACGTATAGTAGTAGAAGAATTAGAAAGTGAGCATGACCACGCTGGCAATATTATTAAAGAACTTCGTAAGGTGACAAATGACTTTACTCCACCAGAAGGAGCTTGTGGCACTTATCGCCTTGTTTACCAGCGCCTTGAAGCTCTTGAATCTGACTTATTTGAACATATTCATTTAGAAAATAACATTTTATTTCCACGTGCTATCGCAAAAGCTTAAATACAGCGCAGGACATGAGCATTTTTACTCATGTCCTGCTTTTCATTTTGTAAAAACATTCACACTTTCCCCCACCGTTTCACTGGACAGCTTGATATAATTTAATTTATCGAAGGTACATATCAGGTAGCATTAAGGAGTTGTATTTATGAAAGAAAAGATGATAAAAAACATTTACGAGAGATCTTCCTCTTTAAAGACCTTTCAGAAGAAGAACTACAGCCTGCTATGGAGGGTTCTTCATTTCAAACTGATTATTCCTCCTTACTCCCTTCTTTCATTCCACTAAAAAACATATTCTCTCATTAAATAAAACTTCTAATCAATGGGAGTTTATTCATTCCCCTACAGACTATTAAGCATCCGTCTATCCTTTCGCTTCTCCCTTCACATACGTCCGAATTTTAACAATTTGTGAATCATTATAAAAATGTGATAAATATCACATCTCCCTCTTTTTTAATTTTCTATAATGGAAACATAATATACTTTGTTCAACTTTTCACATAAAAGGGGAAATGAATATGAAAACACGTTTAGTTATGATCGGAAATGGTATGGCTGGAATACGCTGTATAGAAGAAATATTAAAACATGATAGTGATTCATATGAGATTACTATTTTTGGAGATGAACCACATCCAAACTATAATCGCATTATGCTCTCTCATGTTCTGCAAGGAAAAACAAATATGCAAAATATCATTATGAATGAATATAGTTGGTACGAAGAAAACGAAATAACTTTATATACAAACGAAAGAGTTCAAAGTATTGACCGAGAAGAAAAAGTCATTGTCACAGAAAAAAATCGTACTCTTACATATGACAAACTCATTATCGCAACGGGATCTAGTGCTTTTATATTACCTGTTGAAGGTTCCATCCTTCCTGGTGTGACTGGATTTCGAACAATTGAAGATACACAATTTATGATTAATACTGCTAAAGAAAAGAAAAAGGCCGTTGTCATTGGTGGTGGATTACTTGGTTTAGAAGCCGCAAGAGGCCTCATTGACTTAGGAATGGACGTACATGTTGTTCATTTAATGCCGAACTTAATGGAGCAACAACTAGATGCTAAAGCCGCTTCTCTATTGCGTGAAGATTTAGAAGCGCAAGGCATGAAATTTCTCATGGAAAAGAAAACTGTAAAGATTCTTGGTACAGATTATGTTGAGGGTATTCAATTTGAAGATGGTGAAATTTTAAATTGTGATTTAATCGTAATGGCTGTCGGAATACGTCCGAATACTCAAATAGCAAAAGATGCTGACTTAATTGTAAATCGCGGTATTGCAGTCAACGACTATATGCAAACAAATGATGAATCCATTTATGCAGTTGGTGAATGTGCAGAACATGACGGTATCGCATATGGACTTGTTGCTCCTCTTTATGAACAAGGTGCAATATTAGCAAAACATATAACAAATTTACAAACTGATGGATATGTGGGTAGTATCGTCGGTACACAATTAAAAGTTGCAGGTTGTGATTTATTCTCTGCTGGTCAAATTTATGAAGATGATCAAACGAAAGCAATTTCAATATTTGATGAATGTAAACGTTCCTATAAAAAAGTATTAATTCGTGACAATAAAGTCGTTGGTATCGTTTTATATGGTGATACTGCTGATGGTACACGCCTCTTTAGCATGTTAAAAAAAGAAGAAGATATACAAGAATATACACCAGCTTCCCTTCTTCACAAAGCTGGTGAAGAAAGTGAACTTAACGTTGCTACTATGAGTGCGGATGACACTGTGTGCGGATGTAATGGTGTTACGAAAGGCACAATCGTTCATGCCATTTTAGAACAAGAATTAACTACTTTTGAAGAAGTAAAAGGCTGCACGAAAGCCGCAGGATCTTGTGGTAAATGTCGCCCACTTGTTGAACAAATTTTATCTCATACACTTGGAGATGCTTTTGATGCCTCAGCACAATCTGCCGGTATGTGTGGATGTACAACTTTATCACGTGATGAAGTTGTAGCGGCAATTCATGAGAAAGGTTTAAAATCGCCAAAAGAAGTACGAAATGTACTCGGTTTTGCACATGAAGACGGCTGTTCGAAATGTCGTCCTGCTTTAAATTACTATTTACGTATGGCGATTCCAGAAGAATATACAGATGATAAATCATCCCGTTACGTTAATGAAAGAATGAATGGTAACATCCAGCATGATGGTACATTTTCTGTTATTCCACGTATGTACGGAGGCGTTACAACCGCAGATGATTTAATGAAAATTGCTGAAGTTGCGAAAAAATATGACGTCCCTCTCGTGAAAATTACAGGTGCAAGTCGAATCGGCTTATATGGTGTTAAGAAACAAGACTTACCTAACGTATGGGCCGATTTAAATATGACTTCTGGATATGCGTATTCAAAATCTCTTCGTAATGTAAAATCATGTGTTGGTTCCCGCTTCTGCCGTTTCGGTACGAAAGATTCATTAGGACTTGGTATGCTACTTGAACAATCATTAGAAATGGTAGATACACCTCATAAAATGAAGATGGGTGTAACGGGTTGTCCACGTAACTGTGCGGAAGTACTTACGAAAGATTTTGGTGTTGTTTGTGTCGAAAATGGATTCCAACTTTATATCGGCGGAAATGGTGGTACGGAAGTACGTGAAGCTGACTTTGTAATGATTGTCCCTACTGAAGATGATGTACTTCACATCGCTACAGCTTACGTACAATATTATCGTGAAACTGGTATTTACGGAGAGCGCACTGCCTACTGGACAGAACGATTAGGCTTCGATCACATAAAAGAAATACTACAAGAGGCAAACATGGTCACTATGTTAAATGAGCGTTTCCAAAAAGCTCGTAGCACATATACGGAAGCATGGGGACAAGCACTAGAAACGAAATCACAAAAAGCGATGTATGAAGTAGAAACTGTAAAATAAGGAGCGTGCACTATATGTTACAAACGAAAGAAAAAATAAAAATTATGCGTGCGGAAGACCTTCCTATTCAAATTGGTAAAGAGGTGCAAATGAAAGGTATGTCTATCGCCCTATTTCGTCTCTCAAATGGCGATATTCGAGCTGTAGAAAATCGTTGCCCTCATAAAAATGGACCGTTAGCAGAAGGAATTGTATCTGGGGAATTCGTCTTTTGTCCACTACATGATTGGAAAATTTCATTAATAACAGGTGAAGTTCAAAAGCCGGATGACGGTTGTATTCAAACGTACGAAGTAGAAGTAATTGACGAGGATATTTATATATACATGTAATTTACAAAAGGAAGCCTACCCTGGCTTCCTTTTAAATAAAAACTAAATGAGGTGCGAATATGAACGGATATATATATTTAGTTGGTGCAGGACCAGGTGATGAGGGGCTAATTACAAAAAAAGCGATAGATTGCTTAAAGCGTGCAGATATTGTCTTATATGACCGCTTATTGAACCCTACCTTTCTTAGTTATACGAAAGGAACATGCGAACTTATTTATTGCGGAAAAATGCCAAAGAATCATACTATGCGACAAGAAATGATTAATGCCCACCTACTTCAATTTGCGAAAGAAGGGAAAATCGTTGTCCGCTTAAAAGGCGGAGATCCATCTATTTTCGGCAGAGTTGGTGAAGAAGCAGAAACTTTAGCGGCAGCGAACATTCCATATGAAATTGTACCAGGTATTACATCTAGCATCGCCGCTAGTAGCTATGCAGGTATCCCCCTCACCCACCGTGACTACAGTAATAGCGTTACTTTACTAACTGGACATTCAAAAGGTCCTTTAACCGATCATGGAAAATACAATTCATCCCACAATAGCGACACGATCGCCTACTACATGGGTATAAAAAACTTACCTACAATTTGTGAAAGCTTACTACAATCAGGAAAGAAAACAGATACGCCTGTAGCAGTCATTGAATGGGGTACAACTGGAAAACAGCGCGTTGTCACAGGGACACTATCAACAATTGTTCATAACGTCAAAAACGAAAATATTTCTAACCCTTCAATGACGATTGTTGGTGATGTCGTTTCCTTGCGTAACCAAATTGCTTGGAAAGAACGTAAACCATTGCATGGTAAAAAAGTATTATTTGCATCTGCAACAAATAAAGAAAGTTCAATAAAACAACTATTACAAGAATCCGGTGCAGAAATATATCAAATTCCAACCTTCAAAAAAGAAGAATACGCATTAACTTCTGAACAAATCCATGAAATTTTCAAAGTAAATCGCCTTGTATTTTGTTCAGCTGAAAGTGTAGAAATCTTGATGCAATCATGCAGTAAACATCATAAAGATATTCGTTCCTTACAGGCGGAACTGCAGTATATGAACGGTGCCACTCAAGAAAAAATGATGCACTATGGACTATTAAGTAAACAAGCAATATTCTCTTCCGATACAACTGTTTATTTAGGCCGGAACATTAATCGAATTGCTTTCATTCAAGAAAAAATTGGTGCAGGCTCCTATATGATGACTCATGAGTATAAAATTGATCATCGATTCGATGAAATTCATTCACGTATGCTTTCTGAATTCTCATGGGATAGCATTGTATTTGAAGGACGTGCTTCAATTGATACGTTTTTATCAGAAGTAAAACGCCTTGGCTTTATGCATACTCTTACTCTTCCCTTCTCATATACCGATGTTCCAACTTTACAGTATGCAAATAAAGTCGGGTTTCAAAACGTAGATCATCAATTACAAGAAATTGTTATGAAGAAAGACAGGGTGAGACAATGAAAGGAATTATATATGTTGGACACGGTAGCCGACTGCAAGAAGGTAACGAACAATTCATTCACTTTATTCAATCTGTTATGAAAGAACGTAACGAAAGGATTCAAAAAATAGCTTTTCTTGAACTAACAACACCTACCATTCATGATGCAGTTACAGAAGCAGTAATAGAGGGAGCGACTGACATAATGATTGTACCTGTTTTATTATTTGCGGCTGCTCATTATAAACGTGATATTCCTTTTGAAATAGAGCAAATGCAAAAGAAATATTCACATTTAACATTTTCAGTTGCACCACCTTTTAGTACGCATCCACATATGGTTGAACTTGTAGTGAAAAGAATACGTGAAACTATGCCAATGCAAGGTAGTAAAATTCTACTCGTAGGACGAGGTAGTAGTGACCCTCAGCCTATTTATGAATTACAGCAAATTGGAGCAGCTGTCGAACGAGAACTCGATATGCCGGTATCTTGTTCCTTTTTAACAAAAGGAACCCCCTCTTTTACTGCTGAACTTAAAAATATAACATTGAATGCTTCCCGTGTATATGTCATGCCGTACCTTCTCTTTACCGGATTATTGCTTCAAAAAATTAAATTACATACAAAAAAATATAATCACGTTACGACTTGTAATTGTCTTCAATTTGATACATACATGAAGTTAGCATTATTAGAACGAATGGAGGAATGTGTGTATGTATAACATGTACCCTCTTATGTTTAATTTAAATAAAAAAGTGGTCGTTATAGTTGGTGGAGGTAAAATTGCATATCGAAAAGCAGCTGGATTAAAGGATACAGGCGCTTTTGTCACCGTTGTTAGCCCAGAGATTTGTGAGGAAATGAAGGAGCTTCCTTATATTACATGGAAGCAAAAAACTTTTACTAATGATGATATTAAAGATGCCCATCTTATTTATGCGGCAACAAATCAACATACTGTAAATATGATGGTCAAACAGGCCGCTCATGATTTTCAATGGGTTAACGTTGTAAGTGACGGTACAGAATCATCATTTCACACACCTGGTGTCATCCGAAATGATGAGCATGTTTTCACTATTTCAACTTCAGGTAAAGATCCATCGTTTACAAAACGTATGAAACAAGAATTATCATCTGTCCTTCCTAAACTTATAAAAAAACTTTCTCGTACTCAGAAATTGTAATCTATCTCTTAGCTAAAATATGAATTAACTTTGGACAAACGTTTTTTAGAGGCGTTTGTTCTTTTTGTTTTGGTTTCGTTTTTTAGAATCGCACAGGCAATTGGACAAGAATCTGCGAAGAAAAATAATGGTGTTGAAAACTTGTAAGCAAGTGAATTTTATGACAACTTCAACATTACGAGCATAAAAAAACAGTTGCTTGAGAGCAACTGGTTCAATAAAGGTTTTATATTGGATATTCATTCAACCAAATTAGCGCTTGTTCATAATCATCAAAAAATTTCACAGATTCTTTTGTATTGGATTGTTGTAAATAATTCATTATCTCCCCTTCTTCAAGGAGAAACGCCATTGCCTTACTGTGATTCAAAATGGTTTCATTGAAGAACTTATCTTTCCATGCTTTTTGAACAGAAAAATGATTTGGCGTGTATCCTTTTCTATCCACCAACAATTTGTATTTCCGACCCTCGGAAATGAATTGATGACAAACCTGCTCGAAGCCATTAAACCATTCATAAACATCATCTGTTTTAATCTTGCCAATTAAATGGGTAACAATTATATCTCCTGAAACTGTTGTGCTGATATTCTGTTTACTCAACCTGGCATCATCTCCCTTAGTTACAATTATGCGTAAAAATCACATAAAATCAATAAGGATAAAATTCTTATGCAATAAAGCAACATTATTTACGAAAAGAGTCTTGTTATTAATAAAACAATTCATTCTCTTTTGTTCAAGTAGAAAAAAGGATGTCTCTACTAGACATCCTTTTTTCTTATTAATGATCCTTTAACATCACTAACAGCTTCTCTTGGCTATACATCCACACTGTAATGATTAAACAAGCAAGTGCTACTTCTGATAACGCCATAAATCCAATCGCATAATGACCTGTCAGTTGGAATAGTAATGTTAAAATTAATGGCGGGAAAAACCCTCCTAGTCCACCTAAAGCTGATACAACTCCATTTACAATCCCTGCTTGCTCAGAGAAGTACATTGGAACAAGCTTAAAGATTGTTCCATTTCCAATGCCTGCACAGAATGCAACTAGTAGGCAACCAAATGTATACACATTCATACTAGGCATAAATGATAAAATAATACCTGAAAGTGTTAAACCGATAAATACAAAGATTAATATTTTAAATGGATTAAATTTATCACCAAGCCAACCACCAATTGGGCGCATTATTGTTGCTAATACGATGAATCCAGCTGTACGCATACCTGCATCTACTTTCTCTAATCCGAAGTGAGATACTAAAAAGTTTGGTAAATATACTGTAAATGCAACAAATGATCCAAATGTTAAAAAGTAAAAGATACATAGAAACCAAAGTTTTTCATTTTTATATACACCTTTTATTTGTTCCATTAATGGTGTATTCACCTTTTTTTCCTTACGATCGCCTAATAAAAAGTTCATAAGTGCAAATGCTGCAAGTAAAACTAAATAACACTGTACTGTCGTTCTCCAGCCAAATGAAGTTGCAATGACAGGTGCTAAAAATGAAGTAATTGCTGTTCCGGCGTTACCAACACCGTAAATACCATTTACAAAACCGTGACTCTCTTTCGGGAAGTATTTCGGTAAAGAAGTTACCCCTACAGAGAATACAGCCCCACCAATCCCTACAAATAAGCCACCAATAATTAAATCCCTCATAGAATTGGCAACACTAATATAAAAGACAGGGAATAATAATAGAATAAAACTAATAAAGAATAATTTTCTTGCTCCGTAACGATTTGTCCAATAACCAATTGGAATGCGAAGAATAGAACCTAAAATAACCGGTACTGCTGTGACCATAGAAATTTCTCCCGCAGTTAATGGAATATCCGCTTTAATATATGGCATTAATGATGATAAAATGACCCATACCATAAAACCGATAACTAGATTAGAAGTTTGTAAACTTAATTGAAAATTAGGACTTTTCATCCTGTTCCCTCCTATGTATGCATAGTTATATTAATTCCCTCCAGTCTAATCACGTACTCACATGATTAGACTGAAAAGAATCAACCACCACTTACTGGCGGAATCATTGCTACTACATCGCCAGTTTGAATGATGTCGTCCTCATTTGCGTATTCTTCATTTATAGCGACCATAATCTCGTTTGAAATTGCTACGTTGTATTTCTTTATAAGAACATCCTTTAGCTCAGCAACCGTCATCTTTTCACAATCTATTTGCAAGGCCGGCTTACTTGCTTCTTCTTGCAAATGTGCAAATAATAGTACTTCAATCATGTTCTCATCTCCTTTTCAGGTTCACCATTTACATATGCTGTTTTCTCTAACTGATCACCTATCCATGACTCACCATCTTCCCAAAACTCTTTCTTCCAAATCGGAACAATTTGTTTTATACGCTCCATAATATATTCATTCGCCTCATAGGCCGCTTTCCGATGTGGTGTAGCAACAGCGACAACAACAGCAAGATCAGAAATTTGCAATGTACCAATGCGATGTGTAATTGCCACATATGTACCTGGCCATTTCTCTTCTACTTCGGTACCAATTTTCTCAAGCTGTTTTTCCGCCATTGTCTTATAAGCTACCTACTCTAAATATAGCGTACGGCGTCCTTTCGTAAATTCTCTAACAGTACCAATAAAAGTAGTAACAGCACCACACTCACGCCGAATTACTTTACTTGTAACATCTTCAATTGAAATAGGTGTATCAATTACTTCATAATACGTATGTGTCATCTTGCACCTCTTATCTTTGTATAAATCATAATCCGCGGAGAAGCCATCAATCTATTTTTCTATTACTTGTACGATCGAAGCGGTTCTTCCCATGGCCACTCGCTTCCTACGTTTGATTCTAATAACAGTACCGAAACAGTTATCCCTGCTTCAAATCCTCTTGTTCCGCCTGGTAAAACGATAAATGCATTCGCTTCTGCAAGTGAAGAAATTGCACTTGATTTATCTAAGCCAACTGGTGTAACTTGCAATTGACCATTTACAATCTTTACGCTTCCTCGTACAAAACGGGTAAATGGGTTTGCTTTCGAAAAGTCTTTCTGTAAAATCGCCTCTGCACGATATACGTGCGGATCTTTTCTATGCAAATATGTTCGAATAACTGGTCTAACATATAATTCACATCCGACATAACAAGCAGAAGGATTACCAGATAGACCGAATAATAGTTTTCCTTCTAGCTCAGCTACAGTAGTCACGCTTCCTGGTCGCATCGCTATTTTATTGAAAAGTACATTAGCTTGTAATCTCTCATAAATAGCAGGTAAATAATCATAATCTCCTACCGAAACGCCACCAGTTGTAATTAAAATATCGACTTCTTTCATCGCCTTTTTTACAGTCTTATAACACGTCTCTAAATCATCAACGAATTGCCCATAATACCGTACAACTCCACCTACTCTTTCAATTTGAGCAGCAATCATATAAGAGTTACTGTTTCGAATCTTCCCTTGTTTTAGTGGTTCATGTACTTCTAAAAGTTCACTTCCTGTTGTTACAACCCCAATAATCGGCTGCTTAACAACATTTACTGAACTATAACCAAACGTAGCAAGAAGCGCTGCTACTCCAGGGTTAATAAAAGTTCCTTTTTTCACAAGGATGGCATTTTGTTTTACATCTTCCCCTTTAAAAGAAATGTTATCACCAGAAGCGAAAGAGCGTTTTAATTTCATATAAGTCTTTTCGTTTTCCTCAAACCCTTCCGTTAGTTCTAACATAACAACAGCATTACACCCCGCTGGAATCGCGGCCCCTGTCATAATACGTACAGCTTGAAATGGTTTCACTTCTTCTGTAAAAACAAAACCTGCTCCGATTTCACCAATCACTTCGAACTGAATTGGGTTACTGCTACTTGCTTCTTTTGTATCTTCCGCTCTAATTGCAAACCCGTCGTATGGAGATCGATCAAAATGCGGAACATCATAATCTGCAACAACATCTTCTCCTAGAGTTCTTCCATAGCTTTCTATAAGAGAAACTTTTTCCGTTTCACCTAGATAGGCATATTCCATTACACGTGCAACTGCTTCTGCCACTGGAATTGGTATACGTTTTTCTAACATTCTTTTTCACCTCGTTTTGATAAGGAGAAACTTTCTTTCTGTTCATCCTATATACTTTGCGTATAACCGTTTTGCCATTTTCATATCATTAGTCCCATGAATAAACGCTCTGCCGTCTGTAAATAAAACAAAACGATATTCATCTACTAGAAACGATAGTAAATATGGAGTTTCTTTGACACTCACGCTTTTTTGTAAGCGCTTTTGAATTTCTTCTAAATTAAGAACTCGCTTTATCCCTGGACGGATTTGAACTGTATTCCGCCCACATAACACTTCTGTTTTTGTCTGTGCTTCAAATGTTAAACTTGGATACGTTCGTGATTTCCCACAAGATGGACATGTACTTTTTTTCTGCCTGTTTACTTTTAATGAGATACATTGATTGTTCCAAATATCAAATGATAACATTGTCCCTCGTAACGACTGAAAATCATCCACCAATATCTTTATTGCTTCAGTTACTTGGTGAGCAACTACCATTTGTACAGCTGGCTGAATAATTCCTGCTGTATCGCATGTTGCACCGCCCATAGGATGATCCATTAGGCAGCGAAAACATGGCGTTTCCCCCGGAAGAATTGTATACGTTACACCGTAACTCCCAATACATCCACCATATATCCAAGGTATATTTTCTTTTTGTGACATGTCATTTATAAGTAGGCGCGTATCGAAATTATCAGTCGCATCTAAAATGAGATCCACTTCTTTTACTAACTCTTCCATTTCTTGCATTGTAACATCCGTTACAACTGGTACAATTTCCACTTCAGAATTAATCTTTCTTAAATGTTCTGCCGCTGCAATTGCTTTTGGTTTACACTGCTGTGCATCTTCTTCTGTATATAGCTGTTGCCGCTGTAAATTACTCCATTCGACGTAGTCACGGTCAGCAATTGTCAATTTCCCAATTCCCATCCTAACGAGCGCTTCCGCATTTGCAGCTCCTAGTGCACCCGCACCGATTAGGAGCACATGCTTTTCTCTGATTTTTCTTTGTCCCATTTCACCAATTCCAGAAAACAATACTTGCCTTGAATAACGATCTTGCATAAGGAACTCTCCTTTCGTTATCCACCAATGTAAGACATTTCTACTTTTGGACGTTTATTTGTACTTTCAGCTGTTCTTTCATCTGAATACCGATCTTTTCTAAACTCCCATGTATGTTGGAGAATTTTTAATAGTGATGCATCAGAAATATTTTCTCGAAGAAGCGTTCGCAAATCCGTTCCAGTTGCTCCGAATAAGCATGTAAAAAACTTACCGTCTGCCGAAATACGAGCTCTCGTACAAGAAGAACAAAACGACTCAGAGACAGAAGTAATAAATCCAACTTCTGCATTGCTCCCTACATATCGATACACTTTAGCTACTTCTCCAAAGTAACGAGGCTTAACAGGCTCAATAGGATATACACGATTAATTTTCTCTATTAATTGTTCCTTCGTAATGACTTGTTCAAAGTTCCATCCGTTCGTACTGCCAACATCCATAAACTCGATAAAACGGAGCTGAATTTCTTGTTCTTTAAAATAACGAGCCATAAGAAGAATTTGACTATCATTCATCCCTTTTTTTACAACCATATTTACCTTTACTTCTAATCCAGCTGCCTTTGCTGCTTCAATTCCTTTCAATACAGGTTTTGTACTTACATTTCGTCCATTAATTTTTTTGAAGACATGATCCTCTATCGCATCTAAACTAATATTTACACGTTTTAATCCCGCTTCTTTTAATGCCTTTGCTTGTTTTGCTAAATGAATACCGTTTGTTGTGAGTCCAATATCCGTTAAACCTTCTAGCTTTGCAAGCCTTGCGATTAACTTCGATAAGTCTTTACGCAATAAAGGTTCACCGCCAGTAAGCCTAATTTTTTCAACTCCCATACTTATAAATAATCTCGCTAATCTTTCTATCTCATCGAACGTTAATAAAAACTCTTCCTGTAAAAAAGCGTAATCAGGTCCGAACACTTCCGCCGGCATACAGTACGTGCACCTAAAATTACAACGGTCAATAACTGAAATACGTAAATCTTGAAGTGGCCGCTCTAAAGAATCTCTCATCTTCTCGTGCATCTATATCCCTTCTTTTCTACTCAAATCACTAGTAAGCTTTCAAATTTTTTATTTGCCTTCATTATAAAAAAGAAGCTACATATTCAATGTGACTTTTCTCACATTACTTTCCCCATTCAAAAATTCTTCACAAATCCGTTCGAATTTTGTTCACATCTCTAGTCCCATTCTCTTTACATATTGAAATTCCTTATTGTGTTTCCTTTTCTCTTTTCTTAAAATAAAAAATTTATAGTCATATAATCCTTTACTTCAAGTAGCTTTTTAGAAATTTAATGTTGTTTTCCCCTACGGTCATTGAAATTTTTCTTTATTTTCAAAATAGCTCTTGCATTTTCATCATACTTACACTCAAAATAGGAAATATATTGCTTATAAGAAGAAAGGTGATCGCTGTGGCAAACAGTATGACATTATCTCAAGATTTAAAAGAATTACTTGCATCTGTTGAATATAAAATGCAGATTAAAAAAGGAAGTTTTATTTTTCAAGAAGGTATGGAAGCAACAGATCTCTATATCATCCACTCAGGAAAAGTACAAATTAGTAAACTAAGTGCTGACGGGCAAGAATTAACACTCCGTATTTGTTCGCAATATGACATTATTGGAGAACTAACATTGTTCACGGACAATGCGAAGTATTTATTAAATTCAAAATGCCTTGAAGATGTTGAAGTAGGCGTTATAAAGCGTGAAGCCTTAGAAAAAGCATTACTCCAAAAACCTGCTCTTGTATTTGAATTTATGAAATGGATTAGTGAACATTTAAGAAGAATGCAAACGAAGTTCCGAGATTTAGTATTACACGGCAAAAAAGGTGCCCTATATTCTACTCTCATTCGAATGACAAATAGTTATGGTGTGTTAAAAGAAAATGGGATTCTCATCGATTTACCATTAACAAATCAAGAACTTGCAAACTTCTGTGCAACTTCGCGTGAAAGCGTAAATCGAATGTTAAATGATTTGAAAAAAAAAGGTACGATTTCTATTAATAAAGGAAAGATTACAATCCATGATTTACAATTTTTAAAATATGAAATTGCTTGTGAAGATTGTTCTGCCTCTGTTTGTAGCATAGAGTAGCATCTTATTTAGATGCTACTCTTTTTTTCATATTAAGCTACTTATTAATTTTCACGTACACGGCTGTGCCCTTATATTAACAAAAACGAGGCCTTCCATATTAGACCTCGTTTCGTTTTAGCTGCTAGCTCCTATCCGTTTACAGCGGCATTATTTTTTTAATTCATTAGGAATACGTCTTCTGTAAATTACATAACTGCGGCTTAAATATTTAATTGGGGCACTAAATACATGTACAAGTCTTGTAAATGGCCATACTGCGAACAGCCCCATCGCTGCAATAATATGAATTTTGAACCATACAGGTACTTCCGTCATATATTCGACCTTTGGTTGGAAAATAAAGAGACTTCGGAACCAAGGACCAATCGTTATACGATAATCAAACCCTTTTGAATCGATATTTAAAAATGTTGAAGAAAGTCCTGCCAGCATTACAATAAGTAATAAAATAAGCGCTATATAATCTCCCGTTGTACTCGTCGCGATGATACGTTTTACCGTTACACGACGATACATTAATATAATTAAACCGATGATAGAAGCAACACCTGCCGGAAGTCCGAAACTAATCGCTACTATATGATACATATGCTCAGAAATACCTATTGAACGGTATAAGGACTCTGGAATTAAAATCCCCATAACATGACCGCCAATTACGAACATTATCCCAAAGTGGAATAATAGACTTCCCATTCGGAGCATTTTCTTCTCTAATAGTTCGCTAGATTTTGATGTCCAGCCAAATTGATCATAGTTGTATCTGAAAATGTGGCCGCCGATAAATATTGCAAAAATGATATAGGGAAACAATACCCATAGAAATTGATCCATCATTTTGACAACGCTCCTTTCTAATTCGTCTGTACTCCCCAAGCATCGATAGCGAGGAGAACAGCTGCAAGAATTGGTTCGTACATACAGTTTGCTTCTTTTAATTGCCCGTGCAATGCTTGTATATTTTCTGTGTATTTACTCATAATTGGTTTGCTATCTTTTTCATTCGCGTTTGCAAGAAACTCAAGTAGAAGCGGTAAATAATCAGGTAGTTCTTTATCTGTTACGTTAAAACCAGATTTTTTATAATGCTGTTTTAACTCTAATAATTCAATTCCACGCTCTCTTTGTTCACCTGTTTTCATGTAGGTAAGATACATATTTGTCTTCTTTCCAAAGTCGAATGTATATACGTAAGAATCAATGAGTTGATTGTCTGTTTTATCTAGCGCTCGTTTTATAAATGTTGTAAGTGATGCTTTAACGTCTTCCTGTTCAATTGCTTCAATCTCTTCTTGTAATTCAGTTAAAGCTTCTCTCCACCCTAGTTCCGGGTAGGAGAGAAGAAAAGAAGAACAAGAAAAAGCAGTTTGTAAACTTTGTTTCATAATTTTCTGCCCCCTTTATTTAAGAAATTGTCATACAAGAGCCTGGGCCACCTGTGAAGGAAAGACCACAACTTCCTTGTTCGCTATATAAATCTGCAACTTGTTCGCGGTGAGATGTCGGGATGACGAAGCGATCTTTATATTTTGCGATAGCAAGAAGACGATACATATCTTCTACATCCTCTTTCGTTAAACCAATTTCTTTTAATACTGCTTCATTTGGTTCTTTATTAATTTGCAATGCTCTCATATGTGTTCGCATGACAGCCATTTTTTTCAATGTAAGACGAATGTGTGATTCATCTCCTGCAGTGAGTAAATTCGCTAAATATTGAATTGGAATACGCATATTATCGATAGCAGGGAAAATCTCTTCTGCTTGCCAGTTACTTCCTTTCCCCTCCACCATATTCATAATTGGGCTAAGCGGTGGAATATACCAAACCATTGGCATTGTACGGTACTCTGGATGAAGAGGCAGAGCAATTTTCCAATCGATAATCATTTTATAGATTGGTGACTCTTGTGCCGCTTTCATCCATTCATCAGGAATGCCTTGTTTTTTTGCTTCAGCTGCTACTTCTGGATCATTTGGATCTAGGAAAACAGTAAGCTGAGATTCATATAAATCTTTTTCATTTTCAACAGAAGCCGCTTCTTTTACTTTGTCAGCGTCATATAGCATTACCCCTATATAGCGAATACGTCCTACACATGTTTCAGAGCAAATTGTTGGCATACCAGCTTCAATACGCGGGAAACACATTGTGCATTTTTCTGCTTTATTTGTTTGCCAGTTAAAATACACTTTTTTATACGGACAAGACGATACACAAAATCTCCAAGCACGACATGCATTTTGATCCACAAGAACAATCCCATCTTCTTCACGTTTATACATCGCGCCAGATGGACAAGAAGAAACGCAAGATGGATTCATACAATGTTCGCAAATACGTGGTAAATACATCATAAAGACATTTTCAAAATCTGTTTTAATTCCTTCTTCCATTTTCTTGACGTTTGGATCTTGTAATCCTGTTATATGTCCGCCTGCTAAATCATCTTCCCAGTTTGGACCCCATTCAATTTTGTCGATAAATTCGCCCGTAATTGCTGATTTTGGTCGAGCAACTGGCTGATGCTTACGCTGCGGGCTATTTGTTAACGTTTCATAATCATAATTCCAAGGTTCAAAGTAATCATCAATTGTTGGTTGATCTGGATTGTGGAAAATGTTCATAAGACGCTTCATTTTCGAACCGGATTTCAGCTGAATTTCACCATTTTTCAATTCCCAGCCGCCTTTGTATTTCTCCTGATTTTCCCATTGTTTCGGATAACCAATTCCAGGTTTCGTTTCTACGTTATTGAAGTACATATATTCAGCACCTGGACGATTTGTCCAGGTGTTTTTGCATGTTACGCTACAAGTGTGGCAGCCGATGCATTTATCTAGGTTCATTACCATTCCGACTTGCGCTTTAATCTTCAAGCCAATCTACCTCCTTCAGTTTACGGATTACGACATTTAAGTCACGCTGATTCCCAGTCGGACCATAGTAGTTAAATCCATAGCTTAATTGACCATATCCACCAATCATATGTGTTGGCTTAACATGAATACGGGTTGGACTATTATGCGTTCCCCCGCGGGTGCTTGTTAATTTCGTACCAGGCACGTTAATGTGACGATCTTGCGCATGGTGCATAAATGCCATTCCCCTCGGTATACGGTGCGTTACAACGGCACGTGCTACGACAACGCCGTTACGGTTAAAGCACTCAATCCAATCATTATCAGCAACTCCAGCTTCATTAGCATCATCTTTATTCATCCAAACAGTTGGACCACCTCTAAACAGCGTTAACATCGGCAATGAATCGAAGTACATACTATGAATCGACCACTTATTATGCGGTGTTAAATAGTTTAGTGTAATTTCTTTCCCTTCTACTTCAGGGCGTGATTTACGAAACGGTTTATGTTGCAGAATTGGTTTAAATGTTGCCATCGTTTCACCAAACTCTTTCATCATGTCGTGATCTAAGTAGAAAGATTGTCGACCAGTTATCGTTCTCCAAGGGATGAGACGCTCAACATTTGTTGTAAATGGTGAGTAACGGCGTCCACCTTTTTCAGAACCCGTAAAGGCTGGAGAAGTAATTACTGTTTTAGGTTGCGCTGTAATTTGTTCAAATGTGAAGCATTCTTCTTCACGTTCTTCTGCTAAATCACGTAGTTTTAAATCGGTTTGTTTTTCAAGTGCTTCCCATGCTTTTACAGCCATATGACCGTTTGTTGTAGAAGAAAGTGTTAATACCGCCTCAGCAGCATTGATTGCTTCTTTTATGTCTGGGCACCCTTTCGCAATAGAATCCGTTCGAATAACTCCTAATCGACTCTTTAATTGCTCATATTCTTTTTCTGCCGACCAAGAAATCCCTTTCGTACCAATCGGTTGTTTTCCGGTATTTGGTCCAAGCGCTGTCATTTTGTCATAAATCGTTTTATAATCTCGTTCGACAATATGAATTTGCGGCATTGTTTTGCCTGGGATCGGTTCACACTCACCTCTGCTCCAGTCTTTAATCTTGCCAAGTGGTTGTGCTAATTCTTGCGGTGTATCGTGAAGAAGTGGTGTTGCAACAACTTCTTTCATTGGCTCAAGATCAATTTTCTTCGCTAAATCCGAAACAGCTTTAGAGAGAGCGCAGAAAATATCCCAGTCAGAGCGTGCTTCCCACGGTGAACCGATTGCTGGATTAAATGGATGTACAAATGGATGCATATCTGTACTACTTAAATCGTGTTTTTCATACCAAGTTGAAGCAGGTAAGACGATATCAGAATAAAGTGCTGTTCCAGCCATACGGAAATCTAAATTAATGAGTAAATCTAACTTCCCTTCAGGTGCGTCTTCATGCCATTTAATTTCTTCTGGTCGTAATGAATCGCTATCGTCATTCATTAATCCATTTGTTGTACCTAATAAATGTTTTAAGAAGTATTCGTGTCCTTTACCGGAACTTGAAATTAAGTTTGCACGCCATACGAACAAGTTACGCGGGAAGTTATTTTTGTTATCTGGATCTTCAATTGCAAATTTCAGTTCTTTTTCTTTTAGTTTTTGTGCAACGTATTTTCCGATTTCTTCTTGCGTTGTTGCACCAGAAGCAACAGCTTCTTTATATAATTCAATTCCATTTTTCTCGAATGTCGGATATGAAGGTAACCAGCCAAGTCGTGCTGCTAATACATTGTAATCACCGTGATGTTGATAACGAGAGTTGCCCTCAACTGGTGATGCTAAATGCCCAACAGGTGTATCTTCATAGCGCCATTGATCCGTTACAAAATAGAAGAAAGATGTACCGTTTTGTAATTTCGGTGGCCCTTGCCAATCTTTTGCCATCGCGATTGTTTGCCATCCTTCTGCTGGTCGTAATTTTTCTTGACCAACATAATGTGCCCAACCACCGCCGTTGACACCTTGTGCCCCAACGAGAAGAACAAGGTTTAAAACTGCGCGATAAATCGTATCAGAATTAAACCAATGGTTAATTCCAGCTCCGACAATAATCATCGAGCGACCATTTGTATCAACAGCATTTTGTGCAAACTCACGAGCGATTTGAATAATAAGCTCTCGTTTCACTCCTGTCATTTTCTCTTGCCATGCAGGTGTAAATGGTACATCATCATTGAAATCTTTCGGTTCCTGCCCACCAAGTCCTCGGTTTACACCGTAATTTGCTAACGTTAAGTCGTATACAGTTGTAACGAATATTTCGCCTTCTTCTGTCGTAATTTTTTTCACTGGAATTGTACGTTCTAATATTGTATTTCCATCATCTGAGAAGTACGGAATTTGCACCGTTCCAACAGCATCTTCCATTCCAAGTAAAGAAAGACGTGGATCTATCTTTTCACCTGTTTGTTCATCTTCTAAACGCAAATTCCATTTCTTTTCGTTATCCCATCGTGACCCCATTGTGCCATGAGGTGTTGCAAAATCTTTCGTGTTCTCATTCCAAAGTACAGGTTTCCATTCGCCTAACTTTGTTTCGCGTCCAATATCAGAAGCATTTAAGAAACGATCAGCAACGAATTGATCTCCTTTTTGTTTCAATGTGACAAAGAAAGGAAAGTCTGTATATTGCTTCGCATACTTTGTGAAGTATTCCACTTGATTATTTACGTAAAATTCTTGTAAGATCACGTGCCCCATTGCCATCGCATGTGCACCGTCTGTACCTTGCTTCACACTAATCCAATCATCAGCAAACTTAGTAGATTCAGCAAAGTCAGGACTTACAGAAACAACTTTCGTTCCTTTATATCGAACCTCTGCTAAAAAGTGAGCATCTGGTGTTCTCGTCATCGGTACATTTGAACCCCATGTCATAATGTAGCCAGAATTGTACCAGTCACTACTTTCTGGTACATCTGTTTGATCACCCCAAATTTGCGGAGAAGCTGGTGGTAAATCAGCGTACCAATCATAGAAGCTAAGCATTGGCCCACCCATAAGTTGCATAAAGCGACTACCAGCAGCATGACTTAACATCGACATAGCTGGAATTGGTGAAAAACCAACATTTCGGTCTGGACCGTATTTAATTACTGTGTAAAGTAATGAAGCAGAAATAAGTTGTAATACTTCATCCCAATTCGCACGAATAAATCCGCCTTTACCACGCGCCTGCTTATACGTACGCGCTTTTTCAGGGTTTTCCACAATACTTTTCCAAGCGTCTAGTGGTGACTCGTTATTTTGTAGTTCTTCTTGCCACATATTCCAAAGAACACCACGTACATATGGATATTTAACACGAAGTGGACTATAAATGTACCAAGAAAAACTCGCTCCACGCGGACATCCTCGTGGTTCAAAATCAGGCATATCAGGACCTGTTGTTGGATAATTAAGCTCTTGCCCTTCCCAAGTTACAATTCCATCTTTCACATAAATATTCCAACTACAAGAACCAGTACAGTTCACACCATGTGTAGAACGGATTACTTTATCATGCTGCCAACGCTTTCTGTACACATTCTCCCATTCACGATCTTCATATGTTTCTTGTGTATGATTATCGTTATAACGATCTATTGGTGAAAAATATTTTAAACGTCTCATTAGTGCTGAAGGTTTCTTCTTCATACTGTTCACTCCTTTAATACGTCTCTCTTACATACCCTTACTATAAGAGAGGTTGTAAAATACAGATGTGACATTTCGCACAGTTCAAGAGATTGTCAAAAATTCAGTGGAAAATAAATTTGAGAGAAAGTATTTGTAAACAATGGTTACTTTCTTTCGTTATGAGGTTTTATGGTCAACCGTGATTATTATTAGAATAGGAATTTGCGGAATCACCTTTTTTTGCAAAAGAAAAAACGTAGGAAAAGTTCCTACGTTTTTCTTTATAAATATATTAAAAAGAGTTTTGATATTATTTCAATAATGCTATAAGAAAAAGATTATAAATTGTATGTAAGGAATTTATTTTTTCAACGATACTATTTTATACAAGACATATTTTACATAAAATTAGAAATCATTATTTACTGTATTGCCCTTGGTTACGGCAACAATTATACTAGATGTAATCCGAATGAATAATCTGAATATTCCTGAAATTAAGAGTAGGATTTCCTTTGAGGACATAGAAATTATAAAGTATATCACCCTGATTTTTTAACATATAAGTTCTCAATATGAACTTATATAATACCATTACGAATTACCTCTTTGATTACTATCATACTGCAATAAAATGAAGGAACTCCTTTTCTTTAACATAAAGTGAAACTTTAATCAGTGGGGGTTTTGTTCATCGCCCACTGATTATTAGCCTTCACCAATCGGGCGTTTACGAGTAGCCCGACTCCCACCTAACTTCTTTGCTCCAGCCGAATTTTGAGGTGGGAGTCTTACTGCCGGCAAATAGCTGGATAAATTCTATTTTCCACTAAATGAATTAGAAAACAATAATAAAATTAGGAGGATTACAATGCCCCAGCTTGATTCATTACATCCCATTGTAGAAAAAATAATTAACAATATTGAAAAATTAATGGTCGGAAAACGAAAAGAAACGATTTTAGCCTTGACAGCTCTCTTAGCTGAAGGTCATGTACTATTAGAAGATGTTCCCGGTGTCGGGAAAACAATGCTAGTACGTGCTCTTTCTAAATCAATTGATGCCGATTACAAGCGAATTCAATTCACACCTGATTTACTGCCGTCAGATGTAACAGGTTTTTCTATTTACAATCCAAAAGAGCTCCAATTTGAGTTCAAGCCTGGACCAATTGTGGGGAATTTTGTACTTGCTGATGAAATTAATCGTACATCTCCAAAGACACAATCTGCCTTACTTGAAAGTATGGAAGAAGGCAATATCACAATAGATGGCATTACAAGACCGTTACCAAAACCGTTCTTTGTAATGGCTACACAAAATCCGGTCGAATATGAAGGAACATACCCTTTACCAGAAGCTCAGCTCGATCGTTTCTTGTTGAAGCTAAAAATGGGATATCCTACACCAGAAGAAGAATTTGAAATTTTAAACCGGATGGAAAAAACAAATCCCCTCTCCCATTTACAAGCTATTACTACAATAGAAGAATTACTTTATTTACAACAAAGCGTACGGGAAGTAAGCATAGACAAAGCAATCAAGCATTACATTGTAAAGCTTGTTAATCAGACCCGTTCTTATAGTTCTATACAGCTAGGTGCAAGTCCACGCGGCTCAATTGCTTTAATGAAAGCTTCACAGGCTTATGCATTCATCCATGGCAGAAATTATGTTATTCCAGACGATGTTAAATTTTTAGCTCCTTACGTTTTAGCTCACAGACTCATTCTAAAAATGGAAGCAAAATTTGAAGGAATAACAGGAGAACAAGTTATCACCAAAATCGTTGCACGAACTACCGTGCCGACTCAAAGGACGATGAACCTTTGATGAAACGACTACTACGAGCACTATATCACGTTACCAAGTTATTGCTAATCCCTTTATGCCTAGTCTTAACATTTGTGTACGCTATGCTTCAAGGAGGATTTGTAAGTTGGTTTTTGTTTTACAGTACGATTCCTATTGGCCTTTATTCACTACTACTCCCCTTCTACGCTTTACGGGACGCTGAAGTAAAACGAATAACAAACCAAAATGAATATGTAGCAGGAGAACAATTTTTAAGCACTATTACAATAAAAAGAAAATTTCCTTTTCCCTTACTTTATTTAGTTATAGAAGATGAACTGCCACCACAATTTACAAGTTGTAGACAAACAAAGATGAATAAGGTAATACTCTTTCCAGGATTAAAACGAAATATTTCGTTTCAATATGTCATTGACACAACCCCTAGAGGAGAGCACACTTTTTCAAGCGTACGTGTCAAAACTGGCGATTTATTCGGTATGATGGAGAAAGAAGTAACTTTTTCAGTTCCAGATACATTTTTAGTCTATCCCCAGTATGTAGATATAACGTATCGACAATTGGAAAATCATTTCGAACAAGGAGCGCTTTCAGCAAATATAAATTTAGCAAAAGACTCTACAGTCTCTGTCGGTGTCAGAGACTATAAACCTGGTGACCGCTTTTCATGGATTGATTGGAAAGCAACTGCACGAACAAACAATATTATGACGAAAGAGTTTGAACAACAGCGCAGCCATAATATCATGATATTCATGGACAGAACCCCATCCGCTCTATTCGAATCAGTCGTAACGTTTACTGCCTCTATTGTGAGGGCTGTCTTGAAGCAAAATTCACCAGCGTCATTCGTGTCTGTCGGAAAAGAACGAACTATTTTCCCTTTAGACAATGGAGATACTCAGTTGCAACAAATCTTTTGTCATTTAGCGAAAGTACAAGCAGACAGTGTATTCCCGCTCTCTCGAAGTGTAGAACTGGAATTAAGAAAAATTTATGAGCCCGTAACGATTATACTCGTGACAAGCGATCTTTCTCCCGATATTCAAAAGGCGGCTGATTGTGCTGCTATAAAAAATAGAAAATTAATGGTGTTTGTCGTGAAAGAAAAAGCGAATCAACTCTCACATCGAGAACTAAGTATACTAGAAACTCTACAAAAACGAAAAATATTTGTAAACGCAGTTTATGAAAACCGGTATACAAACGTGTTTTTTGAGGTGAGCAAATGATAACATTACAAACAAAATACCAATGGGATATGAGCAGATTCTTCATGCATGTATGTGTACTTCTTCTTTTACTAGAATGGCTAAGCCCCCTTATAGGTATTACAAACGTAGGTAGATTAGATATTTTTGTAATATTTATCGGAATTTGCTTCACTCTCTCTTTTTTTCAAACAAGGTGGCAGATTCCAATAAAGATCGTCACGATCTTATTCATCATCCATTCCCTGTATTATAAAAATGCTTTTATAAATCCATTTTGGCTAACAAATTTTTTTTCTGATATTTCTCGAAATTCCTCCCTGTTTTTCCAGGGGAATTTGCTAGATATTTCTCCAGTTTTTCCAACATTATTATTTTTTCTATCATTTTGGTTTTTGAGTTCTTTCAGCTCTTTTTGGGTGATTCATAAAAAACGTGGGTTGTTATTTCTTGTATTGACTATTATTTATATCACAACTTTTCATAACTTACATTTATACAATGCAAACTACGCTATTATTCGTACTGTTGTCATCGGCTTTTTTATGCTTAGTCTTCTTCAAATAGAACGAATAAAAGAGATTGAACACTTACAAAATTATGCTAGAGAAATCTCAAAATTACTTAGACCTCTTACAATATTTATTGTATTGTCAGCAACGATCGCATACTTTGCTCCAAAATTTGGCCCTCAATGGCCAAACCCAATGAATTTTTTAAAATTCAACACATCCGAAGCAAGTAAAAAACAAGAGATTTCTAAAATTGGGTATGGTTTAGATGACTCGCAATTAGGCGGTCCTTTTAAGGCGGATAATACAATTGTTTTTACAGCACAAACGCAAAACAAACAATATTGGAGAGTAGAAACAAAAGATTTTTATACAGGAAAAGGCTGGGAGGTTTCTGAAAAGCCGAAAAAGGTTTCTTTTAAAAATAAAAACGACGTCGTGAGTTGGTACGAACAAAATACAAAAACGGAGACAACCGAAGCAACAATCACCATGCAAAAAATTTATCCTCACCTTACCTATCCAGCAGGATTAGTATCAGTAGAGGCTTCTTCTGATGTATCATACAGTGTTGACCCATTTTCAGAAAAAATCTATACGATGCACGGAGACTCTTCTACTACTTTAAATTCGTATAAAGTAACATATGAGATCCCGGAGTTTCCCATAGAAAACTTGAAAGCTGTAAAATCGAATGAAGGTCATGAAACAAGTTCTTATTTCATGACAAAGTACACACAACTTCCCGAATCATTACCGCAGCGAGTAAAAAACTTGGCTGTCAATCTTACAAGTGATAAAGACAACCGATATGATAAAGTATTAGCTATTGAAAATCACTTCACAGACAATTCTTTTGTATACGAAACAATGAATGTCTTGTTCCCTGCCAAAAACCAAGATTATGTAGATAAATTCCTTTTCGATACAAAAAGCGGCTACTGTAATAATTTTTCGACGTCTATGATCGTGTTACTTCGTTCTGTCGGGATTCCCGCTCGCTGGGTAAAAGGCTATACAGAAGGAACTCTTGAGAATACATTTGCTGGCACAGAAGGTGAGAATGTTTATAAAATCGCGAACAATAACGCACACTCTTGGGTCGAAGTATATTTTCCAGGATACGGATGGATTCCATTCGAACCAACAAAAGGATTTACCAATCCCTATAATTTTATAAATAATACTCCTGCTTCTACTTCACAAATTAGCGAAGAAAATAATTCTAAAAACGAGCAAATATATCAACGGAACAATGAAGCAAAGCTCAAAAGTTTAATAGAAACTACAGAAGAAGCCTCTACTAAAAAGATCACAAATTCTAAAAATAGGTTTTCTTGGTGGTACGTATTCCTCTCTACGATACCGATTAGTATCATGGGATACATTCTCTTCACCACTAGAATGAAATGGATTACATTTTTTATTATTCTTTTCTATAAATACCGAAAAGATGATGCTGTTTATCAAAAAGCTTACGGTGCACTTTTAAATCAATTTGCGAGAATCGGCATACAGCGGGGTGAAAGTCAAACATTCCGAGAATACGCTCTCCACATCGATACACTTTACAACTCGACTGATATGCAACAACTTACTTTCAGTTATGAGAACGCTATGTATCAAAAGGGACAGGCCGCAGCCGAATGGAAGAAATCCGTACACTTATGGGAAGTGCTTATGAAAAAAGCAGCTTCTCTGCCTAAATCAAATGACTTCGATGCAGTAATTTAATCTTGATAATGTGAGTTTAAAGAAAACACCTCAAAGACTAAGAGCTACTTTGTTCTTTGAGGTGTTCTTTGAGGTGTTTTTTAATAAACATAATAAAAGATAGCTAACTCCTAATCGCCTCCGCCATCTCCTAAACTGCCACATACGGGTATCGGTACAACACTAAATACTTACAGTCACCTACTACCAAACATGCAAAAATCGGTAGCAGAAAAGTTGAACAAACTATTTAACAAAAGTGACCAAAACATTGACTCCTAATTATTCCCCAAGTACTTTCTCAATCTCTATCTCTAAATCCACCGGTTTCGTCTGCGGTGCAAAACGTCCTACTACCTTACCATCTTTTCCAATTAGAAACTTAGTAAAGTTCCACTTCACTGCCTTCATACCTAGTAAACCTGGCGCTTGTTCTGTCATGTATGTATATAGAGGATGCGCTTTATCACCTTTCACATCAATCTTTGCAAACATCGGAAAGTTTACACCGTAGTTCAATTCACAAAAATTTGTAATATCCGTTTCTGTACCAGGTTCTTGTCCCCCGAATTGATTACAAGGGAAACCTAGTATTTCTAGTCCTTGGTCTTTATATTTATCATATACTTCTTGTAACCCTTTATATTGAGGTGTAAATCCACATTTACTAGCTACATTTACAATGAGAAGTACTTTTCCTTCGTAATCTTTTAACGATTTATCTTCTCCTGTTATTGTTTTCGCTGAAAAATCATAAACTGTCATTGTTCCTACCCCTCTCTTCACTATCATTCTATGTTTATACTATACTACATTAGTGAATATACAGCTCTAATTACATATTTCTCCCTAAAAATGAAAGCGTTTTATTTTCGTTCAAAAATTCGACACAAACTACTAGACTTTTGTGATGGAAAGTTTTACAATTAAATTGTGAACAAAATGTGACAGTTTATATTCCATTATAAAAGAAAAGGATGGTGTTCATTATGAAAACTGCACAACATGAAACGATTTCAAATCGCGAGTTTTATTTCGTACTATATATGATGTTATTGTATGTTATTGGTTGGGTAATCGATGTAAATGGTTTATTCTTAAGCTCCTACTTTAATTTAGCAGGAGAGATTATGCTTCCATTAGTTGGTGGCATTGTTGGACTGTTCGTTATGTCTATCAATAAAGAACAAACGAAATAACAACATTACAAAAAGGCAGAAGACGAGGTTTCGTTTTCTGCCTTTTTGTATTTTTAGCGTATAATAGATACATACCGTATATAAGGAGTGGTAAAGATGAAAAAAGTAGAGCAATTATCTTCTCACCTATATCTTATTGATGATTTCGACTTACAACATAATGAACGAACAGGTACGTACGTTTTATTAGGTGATGATATTACTTTAATTGAAACTTGTGCGGCCCCTTCTCTTTCCTATATTTTAGACGGCTTACAACAATTACATATTGATTTAAACGATGTAAAAAACATTATCGTTACGCATGTCCATTTAGATCACGCAGGCGCAGCAGGTTTAATGATGGAAAAGTGCCCAAATGCTACTTTATATGTGCATCCTCGCGGGGCTCGTCATATGATTGATCCTACAAAACTCATTCTAGGTGCAAAAGCTGTGTACAAAGAAGATTTCGATAAACTTTTTGATCCAATTCTTCCTATAGAGGAAGAACGTGTTCATATTGTACAAAATGGTGATACATTAAAAATTGCAGAAGACCGCATCCTTACATTTTATGATACACCGGGACATGCAAAGCACCATATTAGCATTCATGATTCATTAACTAACGGTATTTTCACTGGCGATACAATTGGAATTTATTATAGAGAGCTCGCAGACCTTGGTGTAGAGTTATATCTACCGTCAACTTCACCTTCACAATTCCAGCCAGAGGCGATGATCGCTTCGAAAAATCATATTCAAAGTATGAATGTAGATACTATTTATTTCGGTCATTACGGCGCATCTGCCAATGTTACAGAAGTATATAGCCAACTTGAACATTGGTTACCTATTTTCGTTAATACTGGAAATGAAGTTTTTCAAAAACATACTGATTTTGATGAGGCTACTAAGGCATTACAATCTTTACTAATGGAGAAAGTCTCCACTCACCTTACAAAATTAAACGTCCCATCAAATCATTCCGTTTATAACATTTTACATCTAGATATAGAAATTAGCGCAATGGGCATTATTGATTATTTCACGAAGCAAACAAAATCCACAATTAACTAATAGAAAACGAAGATATATACAACGTCATTATCGTATATATCTTCGCTCCTTGAATATATTTTTTAATAAAGGATGGTGGAATGGAATGCAAAAAGTGATACTATACCTCTGCTTTACATTATTTATCATCTTATTATTAGTTGTAGGTGTTAAAATTCAATTTTATTTAGATACAGACTCGCAAATGAACTTTAACGTTTATCCAAGATTATTCTACTTTACACTCTTCCCTCTTTTGGTCGGCATTTTATTACGATTCCTTCAATCCATTAAT
Source organism: Bacillus cereus group sp. BfR-BA-01316 (assembly GCF_022664195.1). Lineage (NCBI taxonomy): Bacteria > Bacillati > Bacillota > Bacilli > Caryophanales > Bacillaceae > Bacillus > Bacillus cereus group sp. BfR-BA-01316. The sequence goes on along the minus strand of NZ_JAKUGX010000006.1, from coordinate 188,687 downwards.
CGCGAAACGAGTAAACAAAACTGGAACTTTCAGCCGGATAAATTTATCGCTATTACGTTGCCTACACTATTCATTTCCTTTTCTCCAGCTCTACTCTTTTCACCAGTTGGTGAATACCTACCTTATTTAACTAATATTATTCTTGTGAATACAACTTTCGTTACCATTATTAGTTTAATAGCTGGTTACTCACTTTTAGATTGTTTTATACAAAAAGACAATGCGAACATGAAAAAATATAATTAAACACTCTATTTTGTTGTATATTTCCTATTGATAGCAAAAGGAATAAGTGGTTAATATATTTACATTTCAATAAGAAAAGCTCAAAGCTAAAGCTATGAGCTTTTTATTTATCTCACCCTTTCATCTACATATTCCATAAACTGCTCCGCTTTAATAAATTTTTCTTTGTACGCTTCAGGTACTTCGTCTACCGTTATCCCACCACTTGATTTCGTTTTTACTAATACAGTTTGATATGCCATTAATGCCTCCATATATTGTTCATACTCTTCAGGAGTTAATACTTCTTTACTAGATTTATGGCCATTTAATTTATCAAAGTAGGGTTGAAGTCCCATACTTACCTTTTTCATTTCTTCCCTTTTTGCTGGTGATAATTGACCATAATCAATATTACCGTTCGAATCCCCATACTCAAGCTTTACATTTGTTAATTTCTTTAGTTCTTTTGTAAACTCCTCATATTCCTTTGCGCCTATTTCATCTTTCGCTTGTGACAATTTCGCACTAAAGTGCATGTATCCTTCTAATGTTAAACTTCCGGCATGCTTCTCTAAATTTTCAAAAGAGCCGTATATACCATCTGCCATAATAGATTGATACGTAAAGCCAGTCGTTGGGATTAAAAATGCTGCTGCAAGCACTCCTGCGATAAGACGCTTCTTCCTTTTACTTCCACCGCTCTTCATTTTAATTTGAACGATTACTTTTTCTTTTAACTCAGGCGGGGCAACAATCCCCTTCGCTTCTTCTTGTATAGATTCTCTAACCCTATAATCTAAATTCATTTCACATTCCCTACCTCTCCTAAAAAGATTTCTTCTACTTGCTCTTTTTGACGTAGTTTCTTTAAGGCCGCATGAATTCTAGATTTCACGGTACCGATTGGAATATGTAATATATGTGCTACTTCTTCTTGTGAGTAATCGTGTAAGTATCTTAAGATAATAACTTGCTTCAATTTATATGGTAATTTATGAATGAGTTCAATTAATTTTTGGTTTGATATTTTACTTACAACATCGCTAGAAAAATCAATTTGTACTGGTTTTCTTTGCTCTTCTGCTTTTTTGACAATTCGCAGTCGCATCCACCTCTTTCTTCTATAAGAATGAATTTGTTTAATCGCAAGTCCAATTAGCCAAGGGCGAAATGGCTTCTCACTATCATATTTACGAAGCGATTCATATAGCTGTATGTATATTTCCTGAACGACATCATCTACATCTGTTTTATCTTCTATTAAAAAATGTGCTGCCTTATATACTTCTTGTATCGTTCTATCATACAATTCGCTATACGCTTCTTTATTGCCTGATAGAGTTAATTTAATTAGATCTGTATACACTGTTTCATCCTTCATATACCATCCCTCCTTTGTCTTACACTATATATTGGCAATCAAACGATATTTCGTTCGATTTTTTTCAAAAGTTTTCTGTATAAATTGATATGATGATTTAGCAACTTCATAAGCTTCACTTATAACTGTGCATAACAATTATATAATTTTCCAATTCCTAATGAAGATTTAAAATGATATATATAGTCAAATTTAGGAGGATGTATATGAAAGCTATCGTTGTAACTTCATTCGGTGGCCCTGAAGCGTTGGAATATACGGACATGGATATTCCTACAATTTCAGATCACCAAGTTTTAATTCGCGTTGTTGCTACTAGTGTTAATTTTGCTGATATTAAATCACGTTATGGCAAAAAAGGAAACAAAGCCTTACCTTTTATCCCAGGGATAGATGTAGCTGGTGTTGTAGAACACGTAGGTTCTCATGTAAAAAACATTTATCCTGGTCAGCGTGTCATTGCTTTTCCTCAAAATGGCTCTTACGCTGAATATGTTGTCGCGAACGAAAATCTTACTTTCGTTTTACCTGATGAAGTCGACTTTCAAACCGCCGCCGCTTGTCCTATCGTATCTTTTACAAGCTATAATTTACTTGCAAATGTTGCAAGACTTCAACAAGGTGAATCTATTCTAATTCATGCAGCAGCTGGTGGAATTGGTACTACAGCGATTCAACTCGCAAAAATTTTAGGGGCTGAAAAAGTAATTGGCACTGTTGGAAATGAAGCAAAAAGAAAAATTGCTTTAGATGCTGGCGCTGATTATGTTATTTGTCATCAAGATGAAGATTTTGTAGAGAGGGTAACTCAGATTACAAACAGAGAAGGCGTTAATATTGTTTTAGATTCTATTTCTGGTACTGTGTCCGAAAGAAGTTTAGAATGCCTTGCTTATTACGGTCGTCTCGTCCATTTCGGCAATGCTAGCGGAGAAGTTGGTAGTTTTCAAACGAAAGATTTACACGCAAGTTGCCGTTCTATCCTCGGCTTTAGCTTTGGTACTACACGGAAAAAACGTCCTGAATCACTCCAAGAAACTGCGAATCAAGTTTTCCGTTATTTACGTGATGGAAGGTTGCAAATTAAAGCTACGAAATCTTTTCCTCTTCAAGACGCAGGGAAAGCACATGAATGGGTCGAAAGTAGACAAAGTACAGGGAAAGTAATACTAAACGTTCAGACAGCTCCCTAAAGTGAATACTTGAAATAGAGGTGTTATTCATGGGATCACGAATTATGCATATCATTATCGCTAACGGTATTGCAGAGAAACTATCTATTCAAGATAAAACTTCTTTCTTACTTGGAGGTGTAGCTCCTGATGCTGTTCATTCAAAAGAAGAAAAAGGAACTTCACATTTTTACGCTGGTACAACGAAGAACTATACGAGAAGAATAGATTATGATTCATTTATTCATAAATATGAAGATCATATGGATTCCTCTTATATTTTAGGTTATTATAGCCACCTCATTGCCGATGATAATTGGCTAAGTGGATTTTTTCTACCTTGGCTAAAAAACCGAATTGAGAACGACGAAACTATCGCACCTATGTACTATAACGATTTTAAATTATTGAACGCACAATTGTTGCATCATTACGATAAAGAACAACAGCTCTTCGCCCTACTTAATCAAGAGGCTAATATTGTGAATATCGAGAAGGTTTCTAGAGAGAATGTTTTAGCTTTTCGGCAATATATTTTTGAAGATATGCTATACCCTGAGCAACACTTGCACGAAAACTTACAAGTGTTTACGTTTGATCAAATCGTTGGTTATGTAGAAACTGCTATTGAGAAAGGTGCATTTAATATAGAACAACTCTCTAATAAAAAATTCACTTTAAATATTTAATCCCCCTCATTATATACAAGGGGGATTTTTACATAACTATATAATTATTTATTTTTTTCCATTACTGCAAAGTAATTCCCTTCACTATCAGCAAAGTTAAACACTTTACCAGTAGGCATAGTTACCATTTCGCCAACTGTAACATTTTTATTTGTTAAATCTTTGTATAGTTCTTCAAGATTTTCTGAGAAAAACATTAACGATGGTGTACCAAGATTCAATTCCGGGCTCATTTTGGAGATAACCTCTTTATTATGTAATATGATACTCGTCTCAGCACCATTAGTTGGAGCAATTTCAATCCATCTCATTCCTTGCTTGTTATCTTCCTCTGCGATTACATGAAACCCTACTTTTTCAGTCCAAAAATTTACTGCCTCATCTTGATTATTTACATATAACATAATTTGTCCAACTTTATGAATCATTTGTTTTCCTCCTAATGCTTTTTATATTCTAAGTAGCTTTCTACAGGTGCTATTATTAATCCTTTTTATTTTATATGTATTTCTTCACGAAATTTATCAACTTACTCGTTCACTACTTTACCAATAAACATAAAAGACGTAACTACGCATAGTTACGTCTTTCCATTCATTTATCTAGGTTTTTTCTTACCAGTAAAAGCTGGTTTCTTTTTCTTTGGTGCTGGTGGTTTCGATTCTACAAATGTTCCTTTGAACATTTCTTGTTTCGTAAACACGATACCTAATTTTTTCGCGAATTGTAGTAATTTACGCTCTTCTTGTTCTGTTACAAGAGAAACGACTGTTCCTTCTTTGCCCATACGTCCCGTACGTCCTGAGCGGTGAATATATTGGTCTACTGTGTCTGGTAACTCTAAGTGGATTACGTGTGTTAAATCATCGATATCTAATCCACGTGCTGCAATATCAGTAGCAAGTAAAATTTCTAATTTCCCGCTGCGGAATGCACGCATCGTTGCTTCACGTTCTTGTTTGTTCGCTTCTGCGTGAAGAGCTGCTGCTTTCATTTTACGGAATTTCAATTTCTGAGTAATTTCATCTAAGCGGAAAGGATCATTTAAAAAGGCAACTGCTCTTACATTTCCCATATGCATAACTCTTCTAATATAATCATTTTTTTCACGACGTTCACAAACGATATACGTATGTTCAACTAGGCTCTGTGCCTCTGCACGTGTTACACGAACTAATTGTGGCTCAGTTGCCAAATCACGTGCCGCCTCTTCTGCAGCTTTTGTTATTGTCGCCGAGAAGAATACTAATTGACGATCGCGCATCGTTGATTTAATTACATCAAGTACAGCACCCATCATCTTTTGTTTTACAATTTGATCGAACTCATCAAATACAATCGTTTTCACTTCATGCATCTTTAATTTTTTCATACGAATCAATTCTAAAATACGTCCTGGTGAACCAACAATTACTCTCGGATGTTTCTTTAATTTTTCTACTTGGCGCTTAACGTCTGCACCACCAATTAAAGATGCACCTGAAATATCAGTTCCCGCTGTAAATTTTTGAACTTCTTCATGAATTTGCATAACAAGTTCACGAGTTGGCGCTACAATTACAACTTGAGCTTGTTTTACTTCAGGATTAATTTTATGTAAAAGGGGTAATAAGTACGCTAGTGTTTTTCCTGTTCCAGTTGGAGATTCAGCTATAACGTCTTGTCCTTCTAAAATAGTTGGAATCGCCTGTTTTTGAATTTCAGTAAACTCTTTAAAACCAGCCTTTTCCCAAGCTTGTTGTAAAAATGGTTGCATATCTTTTATCATTTGTTTTTCTCCTTTATCTCTATTTTTGAAGAAAATGTTGTATTGTTCGCACCGTTTCTATCATGTGTGAAATAACAGCTATTAAATCATCAACATGGTCTTCTGTAATCGCTTTTTGAAATAGAACCTCTACCTTATTATGATATGAAATCGCTTGCTTATTATATTCGTATGAAATTTTCTGCGAAATCATTCGCTCTTTTCCCCATATAGATTGCAATACAGCTTCAATTTCGCGGCACCCTACCTCTGGTTGTTCCATCGGGAACGAAAATTCCAACTTCATTTCACAACCTGGTATAAACTGAGGTACCTCTAATATTTCACCTGATAAATTCTTTGCATCAACAGATAGCGAAAATGTTGCTTCTACCAACGTTTTAAATGTTTCTGTTAGTTGAAATGAAATACTATACATACGACTTAATGAAGCAAGGTCCATCACATCCTTTCGATCTGTTACAAGAATATCACCATGTAGATCGAAATCATAGACAGCTCCTTCCACGATTACCTTTAAATTTTCAAAAGCAGTTGGATCAAACATAATTTCCTCCAAAAAACAGGCGCCTTTCGATGGAAAGGCGCCACTTGATGTATATATAGTTTACAGATAAACGGGATAAATTACAACCTTTTAGAATAAACCTACTGCTTTTCCATCTTCATTTACGTCCATTTGCAGTGCAGCTGGTTGTTTTGGAAGACCTGGCATTGTTAACATTGTTCCTGTTAACGCAACGATAAATCCTGCACCAATTGATGGTTTCAATTCGCGAATTGTAACAATAAAGTCAGATGGACGACCTAGTTTTGTTGCATCATCAGAAAGAGAATATTGTGTTTTCGCCATACATATTGGTAGGTTACTCCAGCCTTCTCCTTCAAATTGAGCTAATTGCTTACGTGCTTTCGGAGCAAATTCAATATCTTTTGCGCCGTACACTTTTTGAGCAATTGTACGAATTTTTTCTTCTAATGGTAATTCTAATTCATAAAGTGGCGCGTAGTTATTTTCACCTTTGTCAATTTCTTTTAACACTTTCTCAGCAAGGTCAACTCCGCCTTGGCCACCTTTCTCCCAAACTTCTGTTAAGGATACTGCATAGCCACGCTCATTGCACCATTCTTGTAGGTAAGCAACTTCTACATCTGTATCTGTAATAAACTTGTTAATTGCAATTACGAATGGAACACCGAAGCTTTGAATTGTTTCAACATGTTTCTGTAAATTTTCCATTCCTTTTGCTAACGCATCTACATTTTCTACTTTTAATTGATCTTTCGCCACACCACCGTGCATTTTAAGCGCACGAATAGTTGCAACAATAACTACCGCTTCTGGTTTAATACCAGCTGCACGTGCTTTAATGTCTAAAAACTTCTCAGCACCTAAATCAGCACCAAATCCAGCTTCTGTAATAACATAATCGCCTAATTTCGCTGCCATTGTCGTAGCGATAACACTGTTACAACCGTGAGCGATATTTGCAAATGGCCCGCCATGAATGATAGCTGGTGTATTTTCTAATGTTTGTACTAAGTTCGGTTTTAATGCATCTTTTAATAGCAGTGTTAACGCACCTTCTACTCCTAAATCTTTAACTGTTACAGGCTGGTTTGCAAAATTATAAGCCACCACAATGCGAGATAGGCGTGCTTTTAAATCTTGAATATCTGTCGCAAGGCAGAATACGGCCATGATTTCAGATGCTACTGTAATATCAAAACCGTCTTCACGTGGTACACCTTGAACCGGTCCACCAAGACCAATTACTACATTACGAAGGGCACGGTCATTTAAGTCTACACAGCGTTTCCAAACAATTTTACGCGTATCAATTCCAAGTACATTTCCTTGTTGGATGTGATTATCAATAAACGCTGCTAATGCGTTGTTGGCAGTTGTAATAGCATGAATATCTCCAGTAAAGTGAAGGTTAATATCTTCCATCGGTACTACTTGTGAATAACCGCCACCTGCTGCTCCGCCTTTTAATCCCATTGTTGGTCCAAGAGATGGTTCGCGAAGTGCAATTACTGTTTTCTTACCAATTTTATTAAAAGCTTGACCTAAACCAACTGTTACTGTTGATTTACCTTCTCCTGCTGGAGTTGGGTTAATCGCTGTTACTAAAACAACTTTACCGTCTTTCTCATCTTGTAAACGCTTAAAAATTTCAAGAGATAACTTGCCTTTATAATGTCCGTATGGCTCTAGTTCTTCTTCTAAAATATTTAAATTAGCTGCAATTTCTTGAATCTTCTTCATACTTGCTTCTTGTGCGATTTCAATATCAGATTTAACTGTTGTAGTAGTTGTCATATACCCTAGTCCCCCTTTAATTGATTCTGATGATATTGTATCAGTTTTTTGTATTTTCTGCACTTATTTACCTCCTAAAAATTCTTTGATTTCATTATACGTTTTTTAACATAAATACCCATAAGAACGTTAACGATTGTTGTAACTCTGTAGGTAGTTGACCTAACATCTTCTCATTTACTCCACGCTTATATACGCCGGTACCATCTACAATTTCAAATCCTTGTTCTTTTGCTAACTGTTCAAATTCCCAAGGCATCATCGTATTGCAAACAACGTCTTTTCCGTATAGGCGAGGATAACTGTTCTCTCTCGGTTTTGCTGTCGGTCCTAAAATTGCAATACATGCGTATCCATCTTTCTTTAAAACACGCTTTATTTCATTTAATGCTTGCAATGGCTCCTCGGTCCATTCTAAAGAATTAATTGCCATAATTGCTTCAAATTTCTCATTTTCAAATGGTAATGAAGAAAGATCACCTTTTATAAAAGATAAGTTTGGACCTTCTCCGCGTTCCTTACCCTTTTGAATCATAACTTCCGATAAGTCCACCCCAACCGCTTTGTACCCAGTAAGACTTAATTTATATGTACCATACCCATCACCACAGCCAACATCTAACACTTGTACTTCTTTTTCCACGTACTGCTCAAAAAATGGAATGATTGTACTCCTGCTCCCACTATCCCACATTTCTTGACTATTTTGATTCCAAAACTCTGCATTGTTATCCCATTTTTTCTCTGCCGATTCATGCCAATTAAACTTCGTCATACATTCCCCTACCTTCACGTATTATCATTCATTTCATTCTACATCATGTTCCAAAATTCCTGTTTATCTTCATAAGGAGATAAAGTGAAACCTTTAATCAGTGGGGGTTTTTGTTCGTCCCCCATTGATTATTAGCCCGCACCAATCGGGCTTTTACGGGCAGCCTGACTCCCACCTAACTTCTTTGCTCCAGCCTAATTTTGAGGTGGGAGTCTTACTACCCGCAAATAGCGGGATGAACAAGATAACAACGGAATCTATTTTCTCCAATTTTTGCTTTACTTGGGTTTAACTCATACTCATGTTCTGTTCCTTATGAAAGATACTATAGATACACCCAATTGAAAGAGAGGGATGTACATGCGAAGAAAGAGAAATCATCATTTTAAAAGTGGTGAAAAAAACGAAGAGTATGCAGCTGAAATATCTCCAGCTGGTATTCCGATTAGACATGAGCGCAAAGAAATTGCAAATGAAATAGAAGGTACAAATACCGGTGCAATGATAGGCTATGTCGCATTATTTCTTTCGTTATTCTCCATTGCTTTTTATCCTGTTACACTCGGCTCCCTTGCTATTTTAGTTGGCTTATTAGCTGTCAATTTTGGAGCGAGAACACTTGGATATACCGCAATTGGTTTTGGCAGTTTTTCTGTTTTATTCACTTTACTATATCCGCTTGCTTTATCAGCGTTTTAAAAAAAAACACACCAAGTTATACTTGGTGTGTTCATTCATGATACAACATGATATGACCGCATCCACAACAATGCTTCGCTGTAATTTCTTGAAAAACCGGATAATTTTCTTCATCTCTATGCTCAATAAACACCTTTTCAAATCGGTACATGTTTGGCGCATATGCCCAATCTTGTTTCGTACGCGCATATAATGTTGAAGAAAAAAACTCCTCACCACCACAAACGATACATCCCTTTTTCATCAATACCCCTCCTATGCTTGTCTTACTTCATCTATATGAACATAAGCATAAAAAAAAGACCTTCTATTACTAGAAAGTCTTCTCTGAAACAAAAAGAAATGTACCGAATATACCTACTCCGCTATATTCTTTCGTAACACCAGCTTCTGTTTTATACGTTTGCTTTACAGTCATAAAGAAAACACCATTTCGTGCATCAATACTTTCAAACTGTAATTTCTCTTTTTTTCCATCTACATTTTGCGTGCATTCAAAGCTACTCTCGTCACATTTCAATGCATACTTATCCTCTAAATACAATTTAAAATCTGATTCTTTCGGACAAGTTATAAGTAATATCGCCACGAGAATAATACTTACAATACCCACAATTGTATAATATTTCTTCATTTGTTCTCCTTTCAAAAGACAAGAAAACTTGACTTCATGCGCCAAGTTTTCTTAGTCTACAACCCATTGCCACTCTTGTTCTTTCTTATCAAAAATGAGCCAACCCGTTTCTGTTGCTTCCGCTTTCAATTCATCAATATTATCTAGTACCTCATCCGTACTTTCGAATGATCCTACTACATATACCGGAATTTCAAGACCTCTTCTCGACTCAATTTTCCCCGCTAAATCAATGTATAACCCATCTTCCATTAACGGCATAAGCCCAAGGATAACTTCCTTTGAAATTGCTGGGAAAATTTTTGATTTTTGGAAGAAAGTAAAACGTTTCTTACCGAAAGCACCGAGTTTATAAGGAATGACTTTACTTAGCATTCCTACAAAATCACCGATTCTACGGTAATACACTTTGTTGTACCAACCGTCATCATGTGAAAAATAAACGAATCTATTCTTCAACAACGGGAAGAACGTTCTTCCAAGTGGTTCTTTTTTGTGAGCCAAATATAATAATTCTGCAATTTCTTTTGGCTCTAACTCATCTAAATCGCTTGCATCATCGAAATCTACCCAACAAAATTCATCAAATTCATCAATCTCTGCTTGAATGAGTTTATGTATGTTTTCTTCCTCAACATATTCAAATAAAGTATGATAATGAAAATCTGTCCACTCAAAATTATGCTTTAAAAGCAATACTTGATGAAGCGGTGAAGGGATGTTACTTGCAAACTCTTTAAACGTAATTCCAGATGTAATAAAACAATGACCCCGACGATTACCATTAATATATATCATATTGTTTACTTGGTCAGATCCTCCAGACAAAGCACCTAGCCACCTTCGTTTTGTATGTTTCAATTCTATAGCATATTTTAACATGAAAAATTTTAGAAACATAGAAAAAACTTCAAAAACTATTTACAATTTCATGTGTTTTATTACATACTGATTACAAGAAAAAACGCCTGCTCATAAGCAGGCGTTTTTAAAGGATATCATCTGGATTTTGAGGGTGATGATTCCCCTCTTTTTTTTCATCTTTTTGGAACATCGATTGGATTTTATCGATTGTTTGTGGAGCTAATTCAATTATTTTTTCTGCTAAATGTGTCGCATTTTGTAAATGAAGAATATTTACCCCGTCTTTATTCACGACTAGAAATGCTACTGGTGTAATTGACACACCACCCGCACTACCACCACCAAATGCAGGGGTACCGTTTGCTCTTTGTCCATCATTCGTCTGGAAATCAGAACCTCCTGCTCCAAAACCGAACGCTACTTTAGAAACTGTTAACACTACACCACCGTCAGCCGTTTGAACAGGCTCTCCAACAATCGTATTTACATCGACCATTTCCTTCAAATTTTCCATTGCTGCTTTCATTAATCCTTGAATTGGATGATCCACCGTTCATAACCTCCTTTGTCATATCTTTCCTAGTTTTTCCGAAAGTTTGTGAACTAAACATAAAATTTTATATTGATTTCAAAAATAAAAAAGTTATAATATTTAGAAAAATAAAAAAAGAGGTCGATTCGTTATGATACGAAAATTAACAAAGAAAGATCATGAACAAGTATTTTCTTTTCTAAAAGAAGAAGCAGCCCTTAACTTATTTATCATTGGAGATATTGATGCTTTCGGTTATCATACAGATTTTCAAGAATTATGGGGAACATTCGAAGAGAACGGGACATTAAAATCAATTTTACTCCGCTTCCATGATGCATTTATACCGTACAGTAAAGAAGATTTTGTTGTCTCTGACTATGAGGCACTTCTTTCCGCATATAAGCCGCTTAAACTCTCTGGCAAGTCAACAATAGTAGAAAGATTTGAAACTGTTCAAAATATACAACTAGGTGCCAAAAATGAAATGCATTTTTGCGAATGTCTAAATGACAACAACTTACCTAGCATGCCTGTTCAAGAAACTATTAAACTTGCCTCACTAGATGATGTAGAGCGAATTATGCAATTACGAAGTAACATCGCTGAATTCCCAGCTGCTACTGAATCAGAGAAAATGTTAAGGCAAGCTATCGAAACAAATACAGGACGTACATACTTTATTGAAAAAGACGGTGCACTCATCGCATCCGCCTCTACATCCGCTGAAAATTCATTATCCGCTATGGTTGTTGGCGTCTGTACACATCCGAATTATCGCGGGAATGGATATGCTTCGCTCATATTACAGAAAATGATTCAAGACTTCACAAATGAAGGCCGAACGCTTTGCTTATTTTATAACAATCCAGCTGCTGGGCGAATTTATAAACGTTTAGGGTTTAAAGATATTGGAATGTGGACGATGTATCGTTAAAAAGCCGATTTATTCATCGACTTCTTTTATTTTATATTTTGCTATTCCAGCTTGAACTATTTTCTCACTTCAAAGTCATAATTACTTGTCTTTCAATGAACCCAAATTCTTCGTACATCTCTTTTGCAAAATTTCCAGCAAATACATTCAAACGAATTTCTGAATACTTCTCCTTCAATTCTTTAATACCAGCCTCCATAAGTTCTCGCGATAATCCTCTCCCGCGATATTCCGGGAAAACGTACAGTTCATATATAAATCCAAGTTTTTCATGAGAAAAATAATCAGTATTTTCACCTATTAATATCCATCCCATTACTTTATTTTCTTCTTTAATGACTAAATAATATGCTCCCTTTTCCACTATTGGCTTTGTTATTTCAATCGCTTTCTCTGTACTTAACTGACAATTCCCTCTCGTTCCTTCCAAAAGCGATTGAGCTGCATAATGTAATATTTCTTTTGTATCTTCTTGATTTGCCTTTTCTATCATTTTTCACAACTCCCCATCACTAATAGGCATTAATATCGCTTGTTCAAGATTCTCCGCCTCCATCACAATTGCCATTAATCCCTTTTCTGTACTTGTTTCATGAAACTCACCCTTCTCCCAAAACACAGCTTGTCCAGCTTCTACTGTCACTTTTTCTTTATCTGCCCCGCATACATATCCTTCACCATCCACAATAAGAAGCAGTTGAGATACAACTGCTTCATGATATCCGATGATTCCATTCTCTTGTAAATGCATGGCACCGATATGTATATTCCCTTGATGATTTAATATTTTTGACATTATAAAGTTAGATTGAAATGCTGATATATGCTTCCCTACTTTTTCACTGAAATCAAATATTTTCATTTCTGATCCTCCTTATATGTATAAAACCATCCTCACTGTTTGCAGCATATGCCCTTCGAAATCTTCTTCAAATTGCTCTAAAGCTGCAAAACCTTTCGCTTCATAAAAACGTTTTCCTTTTTCATTTGCTGCTTCTACATGTATGTACAGTTTCCGAATCCCTTTTAATTCCGTAAGCCCTCTTTGTAATAAAGCACTTCCTATCCCTTTTCCTTGCTGCTCTGGTAACAAATAAATTGCTCCTAATTCAGCTTCGTTTTGCAATCTAATAGGTGAAAAATTCGCAAAGCCAATTACTTCGCCCTCTTCTTCTGCAACGAATAAATGTGTATTTTCAAGGCGATATTTCATTTTTTCATCGGAATACGCTTCATTTAAAAAGTTGTCTTGAATCGGTCTCGGAATAATCTCTTCATATGTATCATGCCAAGCTATTTTCGCTACGTTTTGTACAGCACGAATATCTTCTTGTTTCATTTCTCTAATCGTATATGTCATCTCGATGTCTCCATTCTCTTTAAATTACACTCTGCTAAAATACTAGAAGAAATGGCAGAACCATTTTCATAATTCACCTTAATTAATTTTAACTTCTCAATCGAAGCTGTTGTAACATCAAATTTTTCATATATATACTCCATTACACTTAAAAACTGATTTGAATTTAGCTGATTAGCAATCGTGCAATGCGGAACCCATTTTTCTGGTACGTAATATGAGTTTGGATTATCATGAAAAGTTTTGAAATAATCATGATAAGAATGATGAAATCTTAATAATTCATTGGTAATGGTCGGTGCTAGAAAGATCGTTCCGTTAGTAGGAAAAGTTCCAACTGAAGGAAAAGTCACAGCAGCAACGTTCTCTTGAGTAACTACAAAATCCTTTAATTTTTCAGTATATAAATTAACATCTAACTCATTATAATCAGCAATTGTAATATGGGGTTCTACTCCAGCTAATTGATTTAATCCTATTCTATTTGTTAATTCATTTTGCAATTCTTTAATTTTATTAGTAAACACACTATCCAATGTAGCAATAATTGCGTACATGCTTCCTCACCCCTTCGTTACACATAACACTTCCCACTCTTCACGAATCATTCCCATCCGAATAGAATCATAGTATGTACCGTTATAATAACGACATTTTCTCATTCTACCTTCTAAGCTCATTCCTATTTTCTCTGCTACTTTCATCATTCGCTCATTTCCAGACCAAGTCGTGAGCCCCACTCTACCAATCTCCATATTTTCAAATAGTAAGTCCCTATATAATGTTAACGCTTCTGTACCGTAGCCACCATTCCAGTATGTTGGATTATAAATAACAATTCCCATCTCCAACCAACGCGTCGGTTTATGCTCCCAATAAAATCCGACTGTCCCAATGATTTGACCGTCATTTTCGACAATTAAATTCGATAGCGGTTCTTCTTTTAAACGTTTTTGTGAATTTTCTTTATATGGCGTGTATTCTTGCATTGATATTGGAAAATATGGTGCATCCCATTTCTTCCATTCTGGGTTTTCTTCTTTATATACAATACTCCATAATGTTTTTATATCTGATTCTTCTATTGTACGAATTGTAACTTTGTTCCCCTTTAATATAACGTTTTGCATAATTTCCTCCTACATCCCTCTTTATTTCATATATAATTATAATATTTTTTCAGAAAAATCAAAACTAATATCATTTATTATATTGTATAATTTTGTTATTAGTTAGCAATTATTGATATAGAAAGCTGGTGATTCGGTGAATAATCGATTTATTATCACTCTATTTCTCACTATTATTTCGACTAATATTATTCTCTATTTCTTCTTACCATCAAGCATTGTAACGAAATGGGACTTCAATGGAACTCCAACATCAACAATGGATAAAAGCACTTTTGTTATCGTAAATATAATTATATGCTCTTTTCTATTCTTTCTATTTTCAGCATCATCTAAAGCAATGAGTAACCAAAAATTTTTCCTATGGACTGGCAATACAATACTACTATTTTTATTTTTTGTAGATATTGTAATTGCCCTCATTTCTCTTGGTTTCTCACTTCCTCTTGATCATCTAATATTTTTAGCATTAGGTTTATTATTTATATTAATGGGCTATTTCAGTTCCAAAATTGATACGACTAAATCTACAGTATCAATTGAATGGAATCATAAGCATCTTGAAAAAAGAGCTTCAAAAATTTGCAGTGTTTCAATGATAGTAGCAGGTATTTTTTTAGTGATTGTTCCGTTTTTAATTCCTGCCCCGTACAGAGGTTACGGAATACTAGCAATCATTTTAGGAATGACGCTTGTCATTATACCGAGTACGATTTATTTACTTATTAAAGACAGTAAGCAGTCCACTAATTTAAAAAGTTAATTTAAATACGAGATCGTAAAAAGGTTTATAAACAATAGGAGGTTATATCCCTCCTATTTTAGCTAAATATTTTATTTCCCTTCTTTTCTATCTCAAGTAGAATTCCTTTCTCTATCCAGCCTTCTACACCATCTTTTTTTATTAAATCATATCCCATGCAGCTACCATCAATGAGAGAAACAATATCCCCTTTTCTAACGCCTATTTGCGCACAAGAAATATCCGTTTTCACTGTATACTCACCTGATTCAAGTTGCTTTATATACTCGTTTTTCACATGAAGTAGTTCATTTGTTTCTATTTGTTTACATATAGTAAAATCTTTCATTCTCTCCACAGGCTCTATGTAATAATACGGATATGTAACCCCGCCCTGCATTTCTGAATCCGCATTAAAATCTGCCATTACTTCATACTCTGGAAAATAGTCTACATGTGTATAAGAAAACGTATCACCTGTAGGTGTCCTCTGAATGATAAATGCGTTTAATTGACCTGCTTCTTTAATCGCATTACCACCATCAATCGCGATAATTTTTTTATTCTTATCGATAACCGGATTATTAGATGGCGCCTCCTCGGAATAGTTCACAACAGGCCAATGTCCAACAATTACGTACTTATCCGCACGGTGTGACTTATTAAAAAACTCTGGCATTGCAATTGCATTTTTCCTGTCTGTTTGTTTCCAATCCTCTCTATCTTCAAGACCAGCATGTACAAAGATATAATCCTCAGTTTCAATAGCAGTTGGCAATTCTGTTAGCCACTTTATTTCTTCTGAAAAATGGTTCATCAATATGTTTTTCACTTCACAAATATCACTTTCTTCATTAATGGTAACGTTCAATTGCCCTAGCCATTCATTAAAAATTGTATTTTTTCGCGTACATAAATAATTCATTAGCGCAGGATTTTCATTTACAAGTGCTTCAACTACAACTTCACAATTCCCTTCAACTACATAAACATTTGGCTTGCTAACTACTAGATCCATCACATAGTTTACGACGCCAATGCTATCGTTCCCCTTCTCACAAAGGTCGCCATTTATAATTAAATAATCATCATCTTTAAAATTAACTTTATGTAATAATTCCTTTAAAAGATTTAATTCGCCATGAATATCAGATATTACGATAACTCTTACACCTTTTGGGATTAATAGTTTCTGAATTTTTTCCAAGTATAAACTCCCCTAACCTTCTTTAAATTCAATATTATCTTCTCAATTATAAAGAAGCTATTCGACAAAATAAGCAATTAGCCCTCCTCATCTTGTACTTCTAAATAAAAGTAGGTTCTATATGTTATCTCACATAGAACCTACTTAGCATTATAACTCTTTATAAAAAGAATAACTTACCTTATCGTAGCCTTCTCTTTCATAAAAACGATGGGCATCAACTCTTGGAAACGCTGATGTAAGAACGATAGAACTGCACCCTTTTTCTTCCCCCCATTTTTCTACATATGACAGCAGAACCTTACCATATCCTTTTGATCTGTGAGCTTTCGCAGTTACAAGATCATATACGAAAACATGTTTCTCATTATAAAAATTCGTACAAATCGCTACACCAGCTAGACTAACAACTTCGTCATCTTCATTCTGTAACGAGAGTAGTTTATAATTTTCTTCTTTCATTTTTTGAAATAAAGAACTTGCTTCTTCTCTTGAAAGTTTCGTTCGTAATTGCTGTAATACGAGGAATACATCATGTAAATCAGCTTCTGTTACTACTTCTCTAATATTCATTATGATTCTCTCCTTACTATTTATCCCGCATTAACGAGCAGTAAGACTCCCACCTCAAAATTCGGCGAATGCGAGGGAGTTAGGTGGGAGATCAACTGCCCGTAAAAGCCTTCACTTTATAAAATTTTCTAAATGTTATATCATTATTATAAGAAGTAACTGCCCCTTTCTTAAGTGACAGTTTGATTATTTTTTATAAGGCCAGTATGTAAAGGAGAATTCATAAAATGGATCTTACTATCCCATTGCAATTAGAAAGTAAAACACCAATTTATTTACAAATTTACGAATATATGAAACGAGAAATCTCTCAGGGATCACTGCCTGCCGGTACACGCCTTCCTTCTCACAGAAATTTAGCGGTACAACTTAATGTTAGCCGTATTACTGTTGAATCTGCTTATCAACAATTACTAGCTGAGGGTTATGTAGAAAGTAAACCGAAACGTGGGATTTTTGTTGCAGAAGTTGATATTGATGTCATTCAAAATAAACAACAAGTTGTGTCAAACAGCGCTAACAATATAAAAAAAGAACAATATGACTATGATTGTAGCCAAGGGCTGATTGATCAAAAAGCTTTTCCAATTACAAACTGGAAAAGAGCATTACACGAAACTTTATTCCAGTATGAAAATGAATTATTTGCTAGAGAAGATCCTCAAGGTGAGTTCGTTCTACGAGAGCATATTTCAAAATATTTATATCATGCCCGCGGGGTACATTCTTCACCTGATCAAATTATTATCGGAGCCGGTACGCAGCCTCTTCTTTGGCTACTACTTCAACTGCTTGGTTCAAAAAAAGAATACGGAATCGAGAACCCTGGATTTCATCGTATAACTGCTATGATTCAAAGTTCTGGCCTTCCTGTTCACCCTATTTCATTAGACGATAAAGGGATTCGTATTTCAGCTTTACGTGAATCACGTTCCAATGTAGCATATGTCACTCCATCACACCAATTTCCTCTTGGAATGATTATGCCATTATCTAGAAGGCTCGAATTATTAAAATGGG
The DNA here is from genome assembly GCF_022664195.1 of Bacillus cereus group sp. BfR-BA-01316. Classification (NCBI taxonomy): domain Bacteria; kingdom Bacillati; phylum Bacillota; class Bacilli; order Caryophanales; family Bacillaceae; genus Bacillus; species Bacillus cereus group sp. BfR-BA-01316. The sequence goes on along the minus strand of NZ_JAKUGX010000006.1, from coordinate 170,650 downwards.
CGAATGATTGCGAAGGATATATTATTGAAGATGATTACGACGGGGAATTCCGCTATGTAGGAAAACCTATCCCCTCTTTACAAGGACTAGATTCAAATGAACGCGTTATTTATATGGGAACTTTCTCGAAATCCTTTTTACCTTCTTTACGAATGGGATATATCGTCTTACCACCTCACCTTTTAAAAACCTATAAAGAGCTTGGAGGCATGTTTAAACAAACTGTTTCTACAATGCAGCAACTCGCTTTTGCCTCCTTTATTCAAAAAGGTGATTGGGAACGTCATATAAATCGAATTCGTACATTATATAAAAGAAAGCACATTTCATTAGTTAAATCTATCACGGACGAAATGAGAGCTAATGTGCATATACTCGGTGAACAATCAGGACTTCATATCGTACTTCACGTTCATAATGGGATGAACGAACAAGAACTTATTCATGCAGCTGCGAAACAACGCATTAAGTTGTACCCTCTCTCAACATACGATTCTGTTCATAATTTAAGAGAGGCGTCGTTTGTATTACTCGGTTTCGGCAGTATTCCAGAAGATTCTATCGAAACTGTTGTCAAATTACTGAAAAGAGTCTGGTTCCCTAACTAAAAATAACTCCACGCAAGTTATACTTACGTGGAGTTATTTTCATTCACTATTTTTCTGATACTTGCCCTGATCTCGCTGTCCTTCCTGGACGCTTTACACCAGTTGTTTCTGTTGAATAAGAAGCTTCAATTATAGCACTTGGATCTACAGAGAGAACGAGATCTTTCATTTTCGGATAAATGAAACGGTTTGTAATACAATAAATAATTCTCTGGTGCTCTCCTAAAAAACCACCTTCTCCATGTAGATACGTAACAGACAGTTGTAATTCTTTCATAAGCAGTTCGCCAATTTCTTTATTTTTATTCGAAATAATCATGACGCTCTTTCCTTGATTAATACCGTCTAATATGAAATCAATCATCTTCGTAACAATATAGAAAATTGCTAATGAGAACATCGCTTGCTCAATTGAAAATAAAATAGCAACAAATACAAAGATAACTGCATTTACAGCAAGTAAAAATGTACTAATTGGTACTTTAAAATGCTTGTTCATCCAAACAGCTAACATTTCTGATCCATCAATTGCCCCGCCCATTTTTACAACGATCCCAACACCAACACCAAATAGTACTCCTCCGTAAAGTACAATTAATAATTCCGAAGTCGTAATTGCTGGAAATGGTTTTAAATAAATCAATCCGAGTGTTGTAACAACATTTGCATAAGAAGTACGGATGAAGAACTTCTTTCCCATTACTTTTGCAGTAAATAATAAAATAGGAATATTAAGTCCTAAAAACACTCCGTAAAGCGGTAATCCTGCAACTTTATTTGCCATAATAGCAATCGCAGTTACCCCTCCGTCCACTAGTCCATTAGGTGCTAAAATAAGCTCTAGTGAACCAGCTACAATAATAGATCCAATTGTTAATAATACGTATTCGAATACTTTTTTCATTCATTACCCCCAAAACATATATATTTTCTTAGTATTATTTTAACGTAATTTTTCTGTAAATACAAAAAAATCGGCTTATATACACAAAAGTTTCACCTTTACGGTGATTTTTATGTAATTTATTTAAATCCTAACAGAAGAAACACACTTACATATTACAGTAAGTGTGTTTCAAACGTTTATCCCGCTATTTGCAGGCAATAAGATTCCCACCTCAAAATTCGGCTGGAACAAAGAAGTTAAGTGGGAATCAGGCTGCCCATAAACGCCCGATTCGTGCGAGCTAATAATCAGTGGTGGATGAACAAAACCCACACTGATTAAAGTTTCACTTTATTTAAGCTTTAAGTATGAATTCATTTTCATTTTAAATATTTCATCAACTGCCCTCTCATACCCACCAGCATTTCGAAGCGACTCTCCAACTTTACGACTATTTTCCTTAAACGTTACATCATCCATTACTTTCTTTACAGTCTCACGTAACAATTCAGAAGTTAATTCTTTACGATTAAGCCTTATTCCAGCCCCTACTTCAGTCACTCGTTTCGCAACTAAAGGCTGATCTCCCGTTACGGGAATTACAACTAACGGGACACCGTAATATAACGCTTCACTCGAACTATTCATACCACCATGTGTCACGAATACGTCAGCATGCTGTAATACTTCTAATTGCGGCACATAATTATCCAACTTAAAGTTATTCGGAATGTTTTCAAATTGACTTATATTTGTCTTCTTACCAACAACTAATACGACTGTCGCTTCTACATCTTTAAACGCCTCAAAACATTTTTCATACAGGGCAGGTTGTTCATTAAAAACTGTTCCCATAGAAATGAAAATCACTTTTTCATCTTTTAAATCTTCAATAGGAAAACTGCCCATTTCTTTTCTAGTAGCAATTGATGGACCAACAAATTTATACGCTTCATCAAATACATCCGCATGTGGCTGATATTCTTGGGAAGTGTATACAATCGTAATATCGCCAGGATGATTCATAATATCATACAGACTATTACATTTCATTCCATACTGCTCTTTCCATTTTTCCATTCCCACTACACAAGATTGGTATAGTGGATCAGTTTCATCTATTTGTCTCGATTCTTGCTCATCATTAAAAGTAATGTACTGATTAAAAGCAAAAGTCGTACAAGAAGAAACGCTTGGTAATTGTAAGATATTCGCTATAATACGTCCTACTGGAAAATGATTATCATATATCAAATAATCGTACTTTTCTTCTTTTGTTTCTTCTACAATTTGAGTAACAATACGTTCTGATGCTTTTATCATATGAGATAACATCGTTAAAGGACTACCACCTTCATTTACTCGTTCCATAATATTAATTTGAGAGAGAAAATTTTCAAATGCTCGAAATTCAGCACCTGTTGCTTCAACCTTTTTCCTGTAATCTTCAATACAATATGACACAACTGTTTCCCCACGTCGAATTAGCTCACTAACAACTGCTAGCGTCGGATTAATATGGCCTTCTCCAGGAAAATTTATTACGAGTACGTTCGCCATAACATTCTCTCCTTTCTATCTAACGCAATATAATTAATCATGTTAATTATTAATTATATTATAAAGGAATCTATTCTACTTCTTCATATCTTTCTCTTCATTTTATTATTGAGAAATATTTTCTATAGCCCGCACTATTACGAGTACACAATCTTATAAATCAATGTTTAATTCTCCTTTACTCTTCATATCTTGTATGATACGAACTTTACATTCGAACATTTTTACACGTTTATCATTCAAAAATATTATTTTGATAATTCATACAAAAATAGAAAAATATAATTTTCATGCTGATTTCTCACTATAAATTTATTTATGTTCTATATTGTCCCCTATCATTATCCACGTGGTACATATTCTGTTATATAATAAATTTATAGAATTTACAGAAAAAGGGGCTCTTTTATGTTACAACAACTATTCACCTCACCTATTCTATCTGTTCAAGCATTGCACCCAGGCTATGAAGATCATGCAAGTGACGTTTTTCTTGTTCAAACAGAAGATTCAGAAGTGATCGTTCGTTCTTCTAAAATGAATGAAGAGCCAAATAATGATTTTTGGTGGGGATGCAAAAATCTATTTGGAATTGACCCCAGAAACGTACATCATTTGGATACGGTACATACATTGTTGCAAAAACATACAAATCTTCCTATCCCAACAATTTTAGACAAACATATTTTAGATGGCCGAGAATTTGTTGTGGCCGAAAAGTTAGTAGGTAACACAGTTCAATCTTTTATCGGGCAACCAGATTCTATTTTATTCAGTCTAGGAAAAGGACTTGCAGAAATACATAAGTTTCAAGCCGATTTCATAGGAAATCCGTCAGGCACGTTCCAAGTTCAACTAGATGAATTGCAATCACACATTTTAAACGTGAGTAAAGAGCTTGTGAATAGATTTTATTCCGATAATGAAAGCATACAAAATGCATTTCCTACTTTTGAATCACAGCTCTCTTCCCTATCCATGCCAAAGGAATCTACACTCGTCTTAATTGATATGGATCCAACTCAATTTCTATCTGATGGTACCTATATTACTGGTTTAGTAGATACTGAAGCTTACGCAGTTGCTCCACGAGAGTTTGATTTTATTGGACTAGAATATGTACTTACCGAAAAAGAAGCTCGTGCCTTTAAAAGTGGTTACGACACAATTATGCCTATTCCTCACCTTGATGAATGTAGACAGCCTTACCGTTATTTGTACCGACTATTATCTGTTCAAGGTAGTGTGGAATTAGAAAAATGGTTAAGTCATCCATCCTATTTTTGAATACGAATGAGAGGGATTATGAAATGGATATTCAGAAAAAGAGTTCTTTAACAGAAAATGAAATACAGCAAATGAAAGAGTTAGCTCATATTTGCGGACAACACGATCAAATTGATTACTCGTCAGATTTACATGTAAACTTTTTAACGAACCGAAATAAAGATCAAATAAACGATCTTCTTCTTTATAACGGGACTCAATTAATTGGCACTTTAAATATGTATGATTTCGAAAGACCAACAAAACTTGAATTAATAGGCTTTGTACATCCTCATTTTAGAAAACAACGATTCGGAACTAACCTTTTACAAACTGCAATGAAAGAAATTCAAAAAAGAGGGGCGGATGAAGCTCTCCTTATTATGAATGGGGATTCTGCTTCTGGAAAAGAATTTGCAAAACATATGAAGCTACCTTATTTATATAGCGAGTATAGTATGGAGTTCAAATCAAAAAAAACACACAAAACAACGGAGAATAATATACAGCTTACTCTTGCACCTACAAAATCACTTTCTGATCTTATCGATATCTCTAGTAAAGCTTTCGGGGATTCTGTAGAAAATACAGCTACATGGTTACAAAAGATGATGAATTCATCTTCTCATCAAGTATACAGCGCTCTAATCGATAACAATGTGCTAGGAACAATTACAGTAACTTACCAAGAGCACTTTACTACATTATCAGGATTCGCTGTGCATCCTTCCTATCAAGGTAAAGGATACGGTAAAGCTATTTTAAGCTATATGACACATACACTCTTCACAAATGGTGCTACAACAATTGAATTACAAGTTGAAACAAAAAATAAAAATGCTTTAAAACTTTATACACAATGTGGATTTGAAATTATGACGAAGTATGATTATTATGGATTGTTGGAAAATGAGGAGACTTATTATGTCTAATAAAATCATTTATTCGGACTATGATATCTTCGCATCTATTTATAATAAGCATTGGGGACATTTTGCCGAACACTCCTATCCAGCCTATCATAAATTTATTTTACAATACGCCAGTTCCCACTCCCGCATATTAGATCTTTGCTGCGAAACCGGTCATCTTTCTAAAATATTAATCGATAATAATTTCATTGTAACTGGTATAGACGGTTCAGCTCAAATGATTGCACATGCACGCAAAAACGCACCAGATGCAACCTTCATTGTTGATGATGCGCGCTATTTCAAAGTAGATGAGCAGTTCCACTATGTCATCTCAGCCGGCGATAGCTTAAACCACATTATGAAATTAGATGAACTAAAAAATACTTTTCATAACGTTTACTCTGCGTTATATGATGGCGGCTCATTCGCATTTGATATGAATATGGAAAAAGGCTTTCTTGAAAATTGGAGTGCTTCCTTTCATATTTCAGAACGCGAATATGTTTGTACCATCGATTCCACTTATGATAATGAAAGTCATAGAGCAGAGATGACTTTCATTCTATTTAAACATGACGTAAATGATATTTGGAAAAGAAGTGACTTTTCTTTCGAGGAAGCTTGTTACTCTAAAGAAGAAATAATTTCTTCTTTAAAATCTGTAGGTTTTAACAATATACAATTACACGGTACAAGTAGAACATTTTTCATTTGTCAAAAATAAAAAAAACTGAATCATACCGATTCAGTTTTTTTGTATTATTTTTTTCTTAATATATTTACAACCGCAGTCGTTTCATCATTTTCTTTATAAACACGTGGAATTCTTCTGTCTAACATACATGTAACTTCATAGTTAATTGTACCTAACATATCTGCTATTTCTTCCACCGCAATTTCTTCTTCACCTTGTTTGCCGTAGAATACAACTTCGTCTCCTACTTGCACTGGCATTGCTTTCGTAACATCTAGCATAAGCTGATCCATACAAACACGGCCAATTACAGGTACTCTAACTCCATTAATTAATGCATGCCCTTTATTAGATAACTGACGATTATAACCATCAGCATAACCAATTGGTACAGTTGCAATCCATTCTTCGCCCGTTGTTACATACGTATTTCCATAACTAACACCACAATTTTTCTTCGCATGTTTAACATGAGCTACTTTTGATTTTAAAGACAACGCTGGTTTTAACACTACAACAGTATGATCAACTTCTTTCGAAGGATACATTCCATAGATTCCAATACCGACACGAACCATATTTTGAAATGTGTTACTAAGTTCCATTGACCCTGCACTGTTTGAACTATGAATATATGGAAAATGAATTCCTAATTCTTCCGCTGTATTTACAGCTTTCTCAAACAAACTTGTTTGCATATTTGTATAAGTTTTATCTATTTCATCAGCGGTAGAGTAATGTGTAAACATCCCTACTACTTCTACATATCGCATACGTTCTAACTCTTCAAAAAACGGTTTAACTTCTTCTTCCTGTAAACCGATACGGCTCATTCCTGTATCAATTTTCACATGAATTCGCACTTTCTTTTGAAGATGGTTTGCAACTTCATCTATACCATGTAAATCTTCTACTCTATAAACAGTCATCATAACGTCATATTGAATTACATCTTCTACAGCTGCTACTGGTGTATATCCTAAAATTAAAATAGGTACAGTGATTCCAGCTTCTCTTAATTCAATTGCTTCGTCTACAAATGCAACTGCAAGTTGGTTTATTCCTGCTTCAATAGCCGATTTCGCAACTTCAACTGCCCCATGACCATACCCATTCGCTTTTACAGCAGCCATCATTGCAATATTTTCATCATTCACACGTTTTTTAAATTCTTTTACATTATGTTTTACAGCATTTAAGTCAACTTCAACAATTGTATCTCTTCCATATTTCAAGCTCATTGGTCTAACTCCTAACTCAATAATTACATTCCATTCTATTTCACGTTTCATATGACCTTTTACAATATAATACTTTTCACTATGCTAGTCAAACTACTAGAATTTTCGGAATTTTGAGTATGATATAATACCCTTAATAAATTATTATATACGGAGACGAGGAGAATTACAATGTTTGTACAATCTGCGTTACATCAACTTAAAGTTGCTATCGATAGTTCTATTCATATGATTAACCAATGTAATGAAAACGATTTGAAAATAAGACCGATTCAAGATAAACGTTCCCTATTTGTAATGTGTACACATCTTTCTCTTATTTGTCATGCTGATCTACTTATTTTAAATGGCATTACAGAAAAAGAATTACATACCTTTTATATAGAACATACACCAAAAACAATTGCTCAAATGCAGAAAACGCTGACTGAAGGATACAATCTTCTCTCTAAAACATTTCTATCCTATTCCAATGAAGAATTATCAGAAGTTATGACTGCCTATTGGGGTATTTCTTATTCTCGATTCGAATGGTTGCTTGAAATCGTTGCACATCTCTATCATCACCGTGGGCAAATTCATATTTTATTATGTGAGCATATTCATGATCCTAAGATATCTTTATTCGAATAAAGATATCTTTTTAAATAATTTTAAATTCCTTTAAAGCAAAAGCAATACCACCTTCGCTCGCCTTCTTTGTAACAAAATCAGCTCTTGCTTTTAACTCTTCTCCACCGTTCCCCATCGCAATCCCTAACCCTACATACTGTAACATTTCGATATCATTCCCACCGTCACCAAAAGCAATTGCTTCTGATTTACAAATTTTCAGATGTTCCAATACCTTTTGAATTGCAGTTAGCTTCGATACTTTATTATCTTCCAACACATTCATAACGTAACCATGAAAACGTTCAAACGTAAGTGTTGGATATCTTTCAAAGAATTTTTGAGCTTCTGTTTCATCAGCATACAGACATACACAATAAACCTCTTCTGACAAGTTTCTAACTTTGTCAGGATACCGCTCTAAATTTAACGTTTCATTTAATGCTCGTATTACACGTTCGTCTTTTGAGGCAATACCATTCATTACAAATTCTTCTGTAAAATAAGAAACACTGTGACCATGTAATTCAGCGAAATTTGAAATATCATGAACAATTTCACTAGAAAGTACCGATTTATGTATAACTTCTTCATTACACTTTATATGTGCACCATTTGCAGAAATAAACGTATTTATGCCTAGTTCTTTAAATTGTGCACACAAACTATATGGTCTCCCTGTTGTAACAACTACATGAATGCCTTTATCTATTAATCTTTGTATCGCTTCTTTTGTGCTTTCATGCATACTTCTATCAATCTCACTTAACAACGTACCGTCCACATCGAAAAATACAACTTTGTACATAGCTACTTACATTCCATCCAAATGATTTGTTTCATTTATAAAATGTACAGTTTTCTGTTTATCCGTAAGTTCAATCAAACTAATTCCTGTATCTCCCATTTTAAAATAATAGTCCATTGAAATTGGCATTTGGAAAAATGCACGTAATATACTATTTATTACACCACCATGTGCAACGATTGCAATCCGGTCATATGTATTTTCTGTCACGATTTTAGAAAAGATTCCTTCTATTCTCATTCTAAATTCAATAAATGATTCCCCGTTTTCAAACCGGTCATGAAGAAACTTTGGCTCTGGATATTTTTTCGCTTCTTCAAATGATAAGCCTGCTTGTACCCCATTATTAAACTCCATTAATTCCTCTTCTAATTGAATTGGACACCCGATTCCTTCTGCTAATGTTTCACCAGTTTCGCGAGCACGTTTTAATGTACTTGCCCAAATGAAATCTGGCGCAAAATCCTTTTTCACTTTCTGTACAAGTCTTTGTACTTGTCGTCTCCCTTTGTCAGTTAACTCAAAATCAGCTCGTCCTTCATGTACATTTAAAATGTCTGCTTCTGATTCTCCGTGACGTATTAGTAGTATTTGCATGTCTATTCCCCCTTATCTCCTTTTAAACAAGGTTAAATTTTAACATATTATTAAAATTTTTCAAAATAATAAAAGCAATCCCCATTCCTAAAAGAATGAGAATTGCTTTTATTACCAACTAACTTTCTTCTAAACTAGCTTTCGTTTTTCCTCCTACTCCCCAATGCGAACTAGGAATTTCATTTACTAAAACACGTACACGCCCAGCATCTACATCTAAATTTTTTGCAACCGCCTCTGTAACATCAAATATTAGATTTTGAATTTGCTCCTGCTTTCTACCTTCTATTATTTGAATTTGTATAATGGGCATTTTTATCTCTCACTTTACTATTTATTCACAAAACATCGCTACACTTCCTAAACCATCAAATTGTGCAATAATAGAATCTCCTGCTTTAAATGCAATGGCTTCTGATAATGCTCCACTTAATACGATATCACCTTTTTTCAATCCTTCATTTTGTAAACCTAGTTTATTTACTGCCCAAGCAATTGCTGTTGCTGGATGTCCCAGTACAGCTGCCCCTGTCCCAGTTGTAGCAATCTTACCATTCTTCGACATAACCATCCCTACATTAGCTAGTTCTATATCTTTAACATCAATCCATTTACTTCCTAATAAAAACTTTGAAGAGGAACAATTATCTGCTATTACATCAGGTAATGTAAATTTAAAATTTAAATACCTGCTATCAATAATCTCTAAAGCTGGAGCGACATATTTTGTTGCCTTTAATACATCATCGGCTGTAACATTCGTACCTTGTAAATCCTCTCCTATTAAAAAAGCGATCTCTGGCTCTACTTTTGGATGAATCAATGTTTCGTATTGCAAGGGCTCCCATTCGAACGCTAACATATCATCCAACAAATATCCGTAAATTGCTTCATCAATACCCATCATTTGTTGTTTTGCCTTACTCGTTAATCCAAGTTTTACACCAACTCTTTTAGAACCTTCCTTCATTTTTTGTTCAATTAAACATTTTTGCACTCTATAAGCATCATCCACCATTAAATCAGGATGCTTATCCGTTACTTTTACTACTTCCTTCCTATTCTTTTCAGCTTGAAGTAAATATTCAACAATTTCTATATCGGCCCCTTTTACTAACTTCACTTTTCACACCCCCGTTTTTATTTTTGCTAATTCTGCTGCTACATCTAAAATCATATCCTCTTGTCCTCCAACTACTTTTCTTTTCCCGAGTTCTATTAAAATATCACGGGCATCTACATTAAAGCGCTTTGCCGCTCTTTCAGCATGTAATAAAAAGCTAGAATATACACCAGCATACCCCATTACAAGACTTCCTTTTTGAATTTCTTGCGGTGCTGGCAATAAAGGTGCAACAATATCCTCAGCTAAGTCCATCATCTTATATAAATCTATATCTAGCTTATATCCCATACGATCCAAAACAGCGAGTAATACTTCTGTTTGGGCATTTCCAGCTCCTGCTCCAAGACACCGCACGCTTCCGTCAATACGTGTCGCACCTTCTTCAATTGCCACCACTGTATTCGCTACTGCAACAGAAAGGTTATTATGGCCATGGAAGCCAATTTCTATATTTAAAGATTGACGTAATGCACGAATACGCTCACATACTTCGTGAGGTAGTAAAGCACCAGCTGAATCAGTTACATAAATTGCTTCTGCACCATAATCCTCCATAAGCTTTGCTTGTTCTACTAATTTTTCAACCGGTGCAGAATGTGCCATCATTAAAAAACCGCATACTTCCATACCTAGTTCTCGTGCGAAATAAATGTGTTGTGCTGAAACATCCGCTTCTGTTACATGAGTTGCTACACGAACAAGTTTCGCACCAATATTTGCAGCTTGCTTTAATTCATGGATAGTTCCAATACCAGGAATTAACAAAACAGCTACTTTAGCTTGCTTACACTCATCTACGGCTGCTTCAATCAGCTTCATTTCGTTAACTAATGACTTTCCATATTGTAATGTAGAACCACCTAAACCATCTCCATGACTCACTTCGATATAATGCATACCAGCTTCATCTAATGCCCTTGTTACATAACGAACTTGTTCTTCTGTAAATTGATGTTTCATTACATGGCTTCCATCACGTAAACAAACTTCCGTTATTTTAATTGGCATTTCACTATTTCGCCTCATTCATTACACCTCTTTTCTTCTCCGAAATGATTTGCGCTGCAAATTCTTCACCTACTTTTAATGCCGCCGCTGTCATAATATCTAAATTACCGGCATAAGGAGGAAAATAATCTCCAGCTCCTTCAACCTCTAAAAATACAGTTACACGATTCCCATCAAACATCGGCTCTTGTTTTAAAGAATAACCTGGAACATACGTCCTAACTACTTCAACCATCTTTTGAATCGCTTCTTGGATAGAAGCCTCATCCATATACTTAACTTCACAATATACTGTATCTCTCATTAATATAGGAGGCTCTGCAGGGTTTAATATAATAAGTGCTTTCCCGTGATCTGCCCCTCCAATTTCTTCAATTCCACGCCTCGTCGTAATTGTAAATTCATCAATATTTGCCCTTGTACCTGGACCTGCACTTAAACTTGAAATTGTAGCAACTATCTCTGCATATGTAACATTTGCCACTTCATTAATAGCATGAACAATCGGAATCGTTGCTTGTCCCCCGCACGTAATCATATTAACGTTTTGCTTATCTACAAAATTATTATTTTGTATAGCAGGGCAAACGAACGGCCCACATGCAGCAGGTGTTAAGTCGATTACTATTTTCCCAAGCTCTCCTAATACTTTTGCATGATAACTATGTGCTTTAGCTGAAGTTGCATCAAATACAATATCAGCTAAACTTGGATTATCAATAATTGCTTGTATTCCATTATCAAAAACCTCGTATCCCACTTCTTTTGCTCGCTTTAAACCATCCGATTCCGAATCTATTCCAATCATGGCGTTCAGCTCTATGACTTCACTTTTTCTTAATTTATACATTAAATCCGTGCCAATATTACCTGATCCAATAATAGCTACCTTTACTTTCTCCACATCTATCCCCCCTTTTTCAATCCTTTAATCTATATGAAGGTAACAGAAACCGATCCTAGTGAACCAAAATCAGCTTGAATACTATCTTTACTATTTACTGAGACTGCACCAGATAACGCACCTGGTAAAATTAACTCCCCTGCTTTTAATCCAATATTAAATTCATGAAGTTTATTAGCTAACCAAGCAACAGCTTGAGCAGGATGCCCTATTGCAGCCGCACCAGCTCCCGTAGCAATTAAACAATTATTCTTATAAAGTGTCATTCCTGTTGTACGTAAATCTACTTTATCAACGCTAGAGAATGTATCACCAATTACAACTTTTGCCGACGATCCATTATCCGCCACTGTATCAGCAAGCCTAATCTTCCAATCAGCAATTCGACTATCAATAATTTCAAGTGTAGGCACTACATATTTCGTCGCCATTAGTACGTCAACATATGTAATATTAGGCCCATTTAAGTCTTCTGCTAAAACAAACCCTATTTCTGCCTCTATTTTTGGAGATACAAAGGAACTTATTGAAATTTCACTACCATTTTCTATCTTCATATCATCTAGTAAATGTCCATAATCTGGCTCATTTACCCCAAGCATCTGCTGCATCGCAATACTCGTAAGTCCAACTTTCTTTCCAATTACACAACGCCCATTCGCCAACTTTCTTTCTACTACTTCAAGCTGAATATTATAAGCATCCTCAACAGATAAATTAGCATATCTCTCAGTAAATGGAGGTATCCCTACTCGTGAATTTTCAGCTTGTAATAGTTCATCAGCTAATTCTTTAATTAACAATTGCTTTCACCTCATTTTTAAAATTTATATATCCCCAATCAATGGCATTATAACTAGCCCCCACCTAACTATTTTATTTCCATAAATGTCAGATGGGAGCTTTGTACTTTAAGTTAAAACATCACCTTTATAATTTCATCGTAACCGTCTTAGCTTCCGTATAAAATTCGAAACTATGCCGTCCACCTTCTCTACCAATCCCACTCGCCTTCGAACCGCCAAATGGAGTACGTAAATCTCGAACATACCAACAATTAATCCATAGTAAGCCTGAATCAATTTGTGAAACCACTCGTTGCGCTCGTCTAAGGTCATTTGTCCAAACAACTCCAGCTAGTCCATAAATGGAATCATTCGCGATGCGAATTGCATCCTCTTCCGTTTTAAATGGAATAACAACTAGAACTGGGCCAAATATCTCTTCTTGCGCTACGCGCATACTATTATCGACATCATATAGAATAGTAGGTTCATAAAAATTCCCTTCTATTAAACTTTCAATTCTTTTTCCTCCATAGGCTAATTTTGCGCCTTCCGAAATTCCTATTTCTACGTAACGATCAACTGTTTCTAAATGAGATTTTGATACAAGCGCTCCCATATCTGTATCTTCAGAAAGAGGATCTCCAACTTTTATTCTTTTTACAGCCGCTACAAATTTCTCTAAAAACTGTTCATATACACTTTCTTGCACAAGTAATCTTGAACCAGCTAAACAAATTTCTCCTTGGTTCCGATAAATAGCTTCAATCGATCCTTGTACCGCTTCATCTAAATCTGCATCTTCAAATACGACATTTGCTGATTTACCCCCTAATTCTAATGAAACAGGTATTAAGTTTTCTGATGCATTACGCATAATTGTTTTTCCTGTATTACTTTCTCCAACAAATGAAATTCTTCTTACAGCTTGATGTGTTGTCATTGTTGTCCCAACAGTATTTCCTGGACCTGTAATAATATTAAGTACACCTGGAGGTAGTCCTGCATCATTTGCAATTTCACCGAGCATAACTGCACTTAAAGGAGTATAGGAGGCTGGTTTGACAACAACAGTATTACCAGAAGCAAGTGCAGCTGATGCTTTCCACGTCATTTGCATAAATGGCAAATTCCAAGGAATGATTAAACTAGTCACTCCCGCGGGAGCATACTTTGCATATGACATAAAGTTATGTTTGTCATAATGCTCATGCACCATATATTTAGCCATTTCAGCAAAGAAGCGAAAATTATGAGCCGAACGTGGTATATCGAATCCTTTACTTTCTTTAATTGGTTTTCCAACATCAAGAGTTTCTATATACGCTAGTTCATCCACTCTTTCCATAATCAAATCCGACATTTTGCATAAAATATTCGATCGCTCTTCCACAGGCATTTTACTCCAAATGCCGCTTTTAAATGTACGTTCTGCCACATCAATTGCTCTTTTTGTGTCCTCTTCATTTGCCTTTGCAATAGAAGCCAGCTTTCTATTCGTCGCTGGATTGAACGTATCAAACGTTTCGCCAGATATGGAATCCACATATTGTCCATCAATAAACAATTTCGCATCTTTTACTTTCATTTTGTCAGCTAATAATTCTTTGTTCACCTTCCTTACCTCCTACTCCTCAATTTCTAAAACCATCTCAATTTCAATTGTTGTGTTATTAGGTAATTGAGCCATACCGACTGCAGAGCGAGCGTGTTTTCCCTTTTCCCCAAAAATATCTACTAATACATCCGATGCCCCGTTCATTACTTTTGGCTGATTGATAAAATCTTCCGTACTATTTACAAAACCAAGCAGCTTTACAACTCGTTTCACCTTATTTAAATCACCTAATTCGTTTCTCACAACACTTAATAAATTCAACATTGATTGTCTTGCTGCTTTATATCCTTCATCAATTGAAATATCCTTTCCTAATTTCCCGTGATACTCATCTACACCTTGTCCAGCAGTAAACAATAAGTTACCTACTTTTACACAACTAACATAATTTCCAACTGCTGGGCGAATAGCTGGTAGTGTGATTCCTAACTCACTTAGTTTGTCCTCAGGTGTTTGTACTCTCTGCATATGCTACACCTCGTTTTTTTATATCAATATTTAAAAATTCCGCAGCATTTCCCCCAAGCATTGCTGCTTTTTGTTCCTCCGATAAACCGACTGTTTCATCAATCACTTTGCCCGGATCAACTTCTCGCAATAAAAATGGATAATCCGATCCCATAAAAATCTTTTCATGTCCAAATCTTTCAATCATATATTTCAAATTAATAGGATCATAATTTAAAGAATCAAAATAAAATTTCTTTGCATAATAACTAGGAGGGTGTGTAGTCAACCGTAAATGTGGCCATACTTTCCATCCTTGATCTAATCTTGGCAAAATATATGGGAAAGACCCTCCCCCATGCGCAAAACAAACCTTTAACCTTGGAAATTTCTCCATTATCCCACTACATATAAGTGTAGCTGCCGCTAGAGCCGTTTCACTCGGCATCCCGACTGTATACATAAAATTATGGTGAGGCATTCTATCGCGCCCTAATGTTTCCCATGGATGAATAAAAATTGGAACTTGCCACTTTTCAGCCATTCGAAAGAATTCAATAAACGATGGGTCATCTAAATTTTTACCATTTACGTTTGTGCCAATTTCAATACCATGTAAATTTAATTCCGTTATACAACGCTCCATTTCACGAATCGCAGTTTCTCCATCTTGCATCGGAACCGTTCCTAACCCTACAAAACGATTTGGATATGCTAAAACTGTTTCTGCAATAAAATCATTTTGAATACGTGCCATACTTTCGGCATCCTCTGGTTTTGCCCAATACGAAAATGTAACAGGGATTGGTGATAAAACTTGAATATCAACACCCTCACGGTCCATATCTTCAATTCTTTTCTTAGGGCACCATACTTGGTCTGTCACGTCACGAAAGTTTTTACCTCCAACCATAATACTTGCACCACATGTACAAGTCCGATTTAATATTGGCCAACGACCGCCACCAAACTTCTCTTCAAAATCCGGAAAAGTTTCAGGAATAATATGTGTATGAAAATCTATTCGCACTTCCATTCCTCCACTTCTTCTGGCATAATGTGACCGCAGTTTTTACATGCTCGAATTTCCTTATTTGAATTAAAACTATGAATTGCTTCTTTTACTTGTTTTTCAATATCATTTAATTGAACACGTACACGATGCATTTCATGATTACACTCGTCACAGAACCAAACGAAATCCTCAAGTTCTCCTTGGTTACGTTTTCTTTCAATTACTAGCCCATATGTGTTAGCAACGCGATGTGGTGAATGAGGTACCATAGCTGGTAGCATAAATACATCCCCTTCTTTTACTGTGACGACTTCTCGCTTACCTTCCTCTGTAATACATTCCACATAACATTCACCTTTAATTTGGTAGAAAAACTCGTCTGAAGGATCCACATGGAAATCACGTCTTCTATTTGGACCACCTAAAATCATGGCAATAAACTCTGAATCTTGCCAAATCACCTTGTTATTTACTGGGGGCTTTAGCAAATCTTTATTTTCATCGATCCATTTTAATAAATTAAAAGAGTGTAGTGTTTTAGACATATTTTTTCCTCCTCATTATTCCTTTTATTTATATCGTTTTAAAAGACCAACCGAGTAAAGAGCTAGACTTTTGCACCTCTCCATGACATACATAATTTCTAATTCTCGTTGAAGATATTCGCTCACCTTCTTCACAGCAAACATCTTTCACTATAGAGATATTGAAGTGTTCTTTTAGCAACTCTATATTGCCCTCTCGATTTTTTCCGAACCTAAAATCTTGGCCAATATAAATTTCTACAGGGCTTAGCCTTTTTAAATCTTGAACAAAACAACTCGCACTTTTTGTTATATATGACTCATCAAACCGAATTACAATTACATGTTCAACACCGAGATTTTGAAGACGTTTCACTTTCTCATCAATAGACGTTAATACTTGAGCCCCTTGAAAATAAGAACGTGGTGGTGGATCAAATGTATACACAACATTTGTTATCTTTAATTCCTTTGCCTTTTCAACCGCATTTTTAATAACAGCTTGATGGCCTTTATGTACACCATCAAAAGCACCAATTGAGACAATGGATTTCGTTAATTCAGGTATACACTGCTCATGTATATAAATGACTCTCATCTCTCTTCTTCTAGAGTTAAATTTCCAAATAGCCAAATTCCTTCGAAATCAAATTTGCTGTATTCATCACACTTTGAATTATGATTTCACGATTACTTCCCTGCATATACGATATAGGTCCAACAATATTAAGTGCCGCAATAGTTCTGCCAGTATAGGATCGAATAGGAGCAGCAATTCCATATAGTCCATGTTCATTTTCATTATCACTAATTGAATAACCTTGCTTACGAATCGTCTGTAACTCTGTCTGGAATTGTTTCACGCAAGTAATTGTATTGGGTGCTCGTGGTAAAAACCCTTCTCCTGAAGTATATTCTAGGGGCGAAGGATTAAATGAAAGAAGGACTTTCCCTGTACTTGTACAATATGCAGGCTCTCTTGATCCAACATGTGTTGAAATTTGAACGGTTTCCTTTGATGAAACTTTCAAAATAAATACAACATCACCACGATCAAACATACCAATATGCACAGTTCCATTAAAATTCCTTACAAGCTCTTCTACAAGCGGTATTGCCCCACTATATATTTCTTGCTGAAACATTACTTGGTTTCCCCACTCTAACAATTTCCAGCCCAGTCTATATTTTCTTTGCTCATCTTGTATGAGCATTCCTTCAGCACACAACGTACGGACAAGGTGATGAACCGTACTTGCATTCATATTTAGTTTTTCCGCTATTTCAGAATTTCCTAGTACCGGTTCATCACTAGTAAAGCAATTTAGAATCTTGCAAATTTTACTGATAGAAGCGATCAAATCATTTACCTCCCCTATTCCATTTACAGTTCTCTAGTTTTAGATGGTGTTAAAAATATAAGAAGATTTACATCCTAACAGTAAAATTCTTGTTATCATCTGTTGCTCCTTCCTTTTTTAAATAAAATTGTAAACGCAAACATTTTCACTTAGCTTAAAGCACCTTCAGATGAACTTGATTGCAAAGCATTGTTTACTAGGGAAAACGTTTGTTGTTTTTTGTACGCATTATAAAACATTCCCATTTTACGCACCGGATCTCCCGAATAATAACGCTCATATTGTAATAACCGTTGTCCAAAAGCTTCTCCACATAAATCCCATGCTAATTTAAATAAACGAACTCGTTCTTCAGAAGATACTCCTTCACGCCCAATATAGTATTTTTCCATATCGTCTTGAATTTCGGGATTCATAAAATCTGCACCTGTCGGTGACATTAATAATCCACCAGCACCAATAGTTTGAATAATCTCAATTGCACGCGGATACATTTTAGGTAATAAACTGCGTATTGTATCAAGTGGCAACCTTGCAGGAACAACTTCTCCATATGGATTCGTTTCATATTCATACTCAGCTACTTGTAAGAGCGCACGTATCGTTTCTACATCTTGCATAAGCTCTGCTAACTGGTTTTGTACATTCAAAAATCCATCTACTCCTATCGAATCTGCTAATTTCATAGCTACTTCAGCAGCGAAAGAAAGCTTAACTAATCCTCTTACCCCAGATTGATGCGCTGGTTGATGACCAATTCCCGTTTTAGGATACAGTTGATTCCCAGCTTCTATATTTTGATAAATAAATACTTTATCCCATGGGATAAACACATTATGAAATACTAGTAATGCATCCATTTCCTCAAACCTTGATGCAAGTGGATGATCAAATAGAGAACGTTTTCCATCTTGCATTGGCTCACGACAAAGAATTCTTAGTCCTGGTGCATCAATTGGAACTGCAAAAGAGATTGCATGACGTTCATCACCTGGTTTAAAACTCGGATAAGAATATATAATTACTTCGTCTGTAATCGGAGCAAATGTCGCTAACATTTTAGCACCACTAACATACATCCCTTCCGCTGTTTCACTTACCACACCTAAATGCATCGTTTCATCTTCTTGTTGATGAGAAGCCTTACTCCGATCATTTTGCGGATTAATAATCGCATGTGTTAAAAACAAATCATTATCTCGTATATGCTTATAATAATTTTTTATATTCGCTCCCCATTCTGAATTGAACTTCTCAAAAAACCACGAATTACTTGCCATTGAAGTAACTGTTACATTTAAAAAATCTGGTGTTCTTCCCATTAAACCAAAGGTAGTTTTTGCCCATACTTCAAATAATTCACGACGTGCTTTTAAGTCCTCATAATTTTTTGGCACTAAAAAGGCATTTGAGACCCTTTCCCCTGTCTCTTCGCATATATGAGTAATCTTATCCTGATATTCTGGATTGTGCTGCATATCATATAAGTTAGCAATTTGTAAAATAGGTTCGCGAAAAACATCTTCATTTACTACATCCGTTACTCTTCTTCCGCCAATCCAAATTTCAGGATTTCTTTTTCTTAATCCTTCAATATACTGTTCCCCTGTTCTAATTGCCATTCTTTCCCCTCCAATTTCTCATAATAATATACTAATAAGTTTAGAAACCCTATTAGATGACTGAATTTTCAATCATTATATCAATTTTAATAGATACAATTTCTCTCTTATTTCACATTATGAAATCTTAATAATTTTTTAAGCAACACAAAAAAGGACCGGTTCCCCGTTCCTCACCCATTCACTTTCTCTGCATCATTCCTATAATACTTACTAAACGCTTCCGTTAACACATCGATAGTATTATATAGTTTGTCCCTTCACCAGCTACGATAATGTTAGAATAATACTTTGACATACCTGGTACTTCTTTACCGACAAATGTTCTTAAGTCTTTAATTTTCAAATCCGTCGCGATAGAGAATAATAAATTTCCAATTGACTCTCGTTTATTTTGCTTAAAATAAACAGATCCATAATAATGATTCTCACTTTCTATCATTTGAACAAAACCTCGCATCAATACTTTTCCAAACCATTGATTTGCATAATAAGATTTCATTGTATGTAAAAGTGACGTCACAATCGACGCAATAATAATTACTACTAGTGCATATAGAAAGAGTAACGAGATTAGTTTCTTTATACATGGATATGTACAAGCCTTATGCAATATACGCACAAAAAAGAGAAATGGCATCCCATTTCTCTTCCCCACTCTTATAGTTATTTTTCTGTATCTGACGAAGGTAATTTCTTCGCTTGTTTTTCTTTAAAGATTTCTCCAATTGCACCAAGAGTACCCAGTGTTTCAATTGCATTAGACGGAATAAAGACTTTATTTGCTGGGCCTTTTGCAACCTCAATTAATGATTCAAATGATTTATAAGCAAGTACGCGTTCGTCTAAATCTGCTGCGCGAAGTAATTCAATTCGGTTTTGTTCTGCTTTTGCGATTTCCTCAATCGCTCTTGCTTCCCCTTGCGCTTCTAATTCTTTTGCTTCTTTTATACCTTCAGCCTCGCGGATACGAGCTTCTTTATCCCCTTCAGCCATTAAAATCTTACTTTGTTTTTCCCCTTCAGCACGAAGGACTTTATCTTGTTTAGCTGCTTCTGCTTCCAAAATGATCGCACGTTTATTACGCTCTGCTTTCATTTGTTTTTCCATCGATACTTGCACATCTTTCGGCGGGTTAATATCAACTATTTCAACACGTTCAATACGAACGCCCCATTTCTCCGTCGCTTCGTCAAGCGCTAAACGGATTTCCATTGAAATTTTTTCACGGCCTGATAATGTTTCATCAAGTTCCATGTTACCAATAATTTGACGCATCGTTGCAGATGTAATATTACGAACACCATATTCATAGTTTGAAATACCATATGTCGCAAGTTCTGGCTCAACAATTTGATAGAAAATAATTGTATCAATTTCTACTTGCACATTATCTTTCGTAATTACCTTTTGCGGTGGTACATTCGTTTGTTGAATACGTAGATCGTGATATACACGTACGCGGTCTACAATTGGAATTAAAATATTTAATCCTGGGTGCATAATACGTTGGAATTTACCAAATCTCTCAACAACCCCAACCTTTTGCTGTGGAATAATTTTAATTGTTAACGCAATAAATACAACGACAATTAAAGCAAAAATAATCGTTAATGTTAATGCTACCATATTTATTCACTCTCCTTTTTCACTTGTAACACAGTACTATGCCTCTTTATAACAACGACTTTTTCTCCGGCATCAATAGGAACATCTGAAATAGCTGTCCAAGTATCTCCATCCACTTTCACAATACCGTTCACTTCACTTATAATCGCTTGCATGACAATCCCTTTTTTACCAACAAGTTTATCTACTGTATCAGTAAAACCTCGTGCTTCTCGAAAGTTTTTTGAAATTCTTTTCGTAAAGAAGGTCAATGTTAAACTTACAATTGCCCCGACAACCAATTGTAAAAACAGTGCATCAGGAGCAAACAAAGCAATAAGACCTCCGACAACAGCCCCAATTCCAAGCCACAGCATGTAAAACGTAATCGACAACATTTCTGCGATAAATAAAATACCAGCTATTATAAACCAAATCACCCATCCAGCCATATGCAACCCTCACTTTCTTTCTCATTTTCTATATGTATATGAAGAAAAGAATGGTTTATCCGCCCTATCTAACACGGGGGGGCGTTTTGCTACACGTTATTATACATATTCGCTGTTACAACAAGTATTAATAAAATACTATATTAATATATTCTTCATTATACATGAAAATTCCTTTCAAAAAATGACAAAAAATTTAATTCTTTCAAAAACATAATTTTCAGATTATAATAATTATAATTAAAAGGTATTATTGATTTGGAAGGTGGTATTCTTATTGCCGAAACGTTTACTAACTTACTATTTAGGCTCCAAAATGTGTATTACCCTCGCTGACATTGTATACATAATGATTATTACCACTCACATCTATATCACAACTAAATCAGCTACAATTACTGCTCTTTTTCCATTATTACAAGTTATCACAAATCTTATCGCGAACACATCTGCACCACTTATAATGAATCGTTTTCCATCTTATGCATTGCTATATACTCTACAATGGATTAAAACAGCTCTTTTAATATTGTTAATGATATTATTTCCTATTCTATCAACAAGCATTTCTGCTCTTTTAACTTTTGTTATTTTCATTTCATTATGTAGTGGCTGGAGTGCGCCTTTACTATACGCCGTTATCCCACGCTTAACAACACAAGAAAAATTAGTAAAAGTAAATAGTGTCTTTTCCTTTTCAACACAAATTATACAAGCCGCCACTTACTCATTTACAAGTATAATTGTTCTTCTCATTGGAGTTACTTCGACACTCATGATTAATAACCTATTAATGATTTTCGGATGTATTACATTACACCTTTCATTACAATCTATACAAGCTGAACGAGTAGCAGAACCCACTTCTTCGAAAACTACTGCATTATTAGAAGGATGGAAACTGTTATTTCAACACCCATCTCTACGCATTGTTACACTTATGGACTTAATTGAAACTTTCGCAGGAACGATATGGATCGGTGCTATTACGATGGCATATGTAACGACTGCTTTACATAAAGGCGAAGAATGGTGGGGATATATTAATACAAGTTATTATTTCGGAACATTAATTGGCGGGCTCTTAGCATGGAGAATGAGTTCATACATTCAAAACAATTTAATACGCTCCATGGCACTAGGCTCTCTTATATTTAGCATCCTTACATTTCTATATGGTATTACGAGTAGCGGATTTATTGCCCTATTTCTTTGCGTTCTAATGGGACCATGCTATCAAATTAGAGATATTTCTCAAACAACTGTTTTACAATCCAGCGTCGCTACTTCTTTATTATCGAAAATGTATACAGCTCACGGCACCCTTCTCTCAACAGCTTCTGGTCTCTCTATGCTAAGTGTTGGAATTATTACTGACATTTTCGGTGTTCGTACTATTTATATTATCGCTTCTTTTCTTATTTTATGTTCTTCTTGTTTATCTTTTAGCTTATTAAAATATCAGAAGACAGAGAAGAAAGATATTTCATTTTAATCTATAAAGCAAAAAGGACAGGGTTCACCTGTCCTTTTGTATTCTCTATTCATGATAAGTTTGGTATCTTTCTATGTTTTGTCGCTTGTTCAAAAGCGTATGCTAGTTTAATTAATGTCCCTTCACTAAAAGCAGTACTTGCAAGTGTAATTCCAAAAGGTCTCCCGCTCTTCATATATCCAGCTGGTATCGCTATAGATGGATAACCTGCTTTCGCGCATATAGTAGAACCTATATAGGAAGGAAACAGAATTGCATCCAGATTGTATTTATTTAATGCAAAATCAATTCCTTGTTCTTGTGAAAAGTATATATCTTCTAATCTTGCATTCAAATATTCAGGAGTTCTTAACGTATTAGGAAAATCTTTTCTTCTTTCTAATTTATTTTGTCCGTATTTTAATGCCCTTTCTTCTATCTGACTATTAAAATCGATTAGTTCTGAAATCGAATGCACTGGAATATTAGAAGGTAATTTAGAAAGATAGTTATCCAAGCTATGCTTCAGTTCGTAAAGCGGTACTCCCCAGCTCCATTCTCTATGAAAAAATGGAATATCGATATCTTCTATTACTGTCGCTCCTTCATTACGTAACACTTGAATCGATTCTTCAAACAATTTTTCATCATACTCACCAGATTCGAAATAATCTTCTGGTGCATTGTTAAATACGCCAATCTTCGCTCCCGTTAATCCATTTACATCAAGATAAGTTGTATAATCTTGCTCTGTCCTTCCTTCACTTTTGAGAGTAGCTGCATCCACCTCATCCACTCCCGTTAAGCTCCCTAATAAAATAGCAGCATCTGTTACCGTTCTAGCAAACGGACCGGCTGTATCTTGTGAATACGTGAAAGGAATAATTCCTCTACGGCTAATTAAACCAACTGTTGGTTTAACGCCAACTACAGAGTTTTGAACGGCTGGGCTTAAAATAGAAGCATCTGTTTCTGTTCCAACAGATAATACTGTTAAGTTCGCTGCAACCGCTATGGCAGACCCTGTACTTGAGCCACCAACGAACATATCATCCTTGCCCGTTCCATATGGATTTATTGTTTGACCGCCCCTAGCGCTATATCCAGCCCACATTTCAAAAGACATTCCGTTTGCCAACTCTGTCATATTCGCTTTCCCTATTATAATCGCACCTGCTTCTCGGAGCTTTTTAACAAGAAATGCATCTTCACTACTTATATTTTGTTCCAGGGCAATCGTACCTGCACTTGTATGCATTGAGTCATTCGTTTCAATATTGTCTTTAAGTAAAACAGGTATACCATGTAATAGACCTCTTACACCTTTTGTCTTTCTTTCATGATCTAGCGCTTCTGCAATAAAGATAGCATCTGGGTTGATTTCTAAAATAGAATTGAGTTTCGGACCATCTTGGTCATATTTTGCGATTCTATGAAGATAATACATGACTAATTCTTTTGAAGTTAACTTCCCATCCTTCATCGCTATTTGTATATCATGAATTGTTAATTCTTTTTGCAATAATGTATTGAACTGAATTTCCATTTTCATTCTCCTTTTATAAGCCCTTTTATTTATGACGTATATCTATTACTTTTTCATTTTCTCCGCTCCTCGCATTAACAACTACTATCCCTATACAGGAATTCAACTCACCTATTTAAAAACCTTTAATTTCCAGAGAAATAAAAAGAGTCTGAAGCGAATACATTGTCGCCTCAGACCCTTTTTTATCATTTCACATATACATCTTCTAACAAGTGTAAAAACTCTCCTTGTTTACCTGCTAATTCAGGGCATTTGTTAATATCAACCCATTCATAACAAAATACTAAACCTTTGTCTTCCTCACCAGTACTTACTATATGTTCCCACGTATCTTTCACATCTGTTAATAATGAAATGTGGAAAAAATGACGTTTTTGATATTCCTTTTTTTCTTTTACATAAATAATGTAATCAGAAAGGAAGCGCTCGATACAGAAATGGCGTAGTCCTGACTCTTCTTGTACTTCACGTAAAATTGCTGTTTCTAACGTTTCTCCTTCATCGACAGTCCCACCTGGCACTTGGATACCAGCCTCTCGTATATCACGATGTTTAAAAACGAGTAGTTGCATAACCCCTTCTTTTTCTCTCGTAACATATGCGTGTACCTTTTTCTTATATAACATCGTCATCTTAGCCCTCTCCTCTCAATTCATTACTGCGTTACTTCTTCAAGCGTCAGTTGGTTTTCATATAAATATGTAGCCTGCGGATTCCCCACATATCGTACGTGCCACGGTTCATATCGATAACCGGTAATCCCTTCTTTCTCTTTCGTATACCGAATAACGAAACCAAACTTATGTGCATTTTCAGAAAGCCACTTTCCTTCTTTCGTCTCTCCAAAGACTGTTTCTAATTGAAATTTAGCAGATTGAGATGTAATATCCATAGCTAACCCTGTTTGATGTTCACTCGTACCAGGAACTGCACTGGACATTGCTGTTTTTGCTTCACCATCTTGTTTTTTATACATCGTATTTAATGCTTTTTGTCGATCAAAAGATCTAAATCCAGAGACTGCAAAAAGGAAAATCCGCTCATTATCGGCTTGCTGAATCATTTCCTCAAGTGCCACCGCTGCCTCTTTCCTCATCTTTTTCTTCTCTTGATCACCTTCACTAGAGTAACGTACTTTCGGAACAACTAAATCTGGCGGTCTATACCCATCTGGTAAACGCCTATTTTTATTCACAAGTACAAGCATCGAATTTGGATTACTAATGACTGCGATATCCCCATCCATATTAGCAATCGTTTCTTTAGCTTTCGGAAATATATTGTTTACATTTACTTCCCGCGCCTCTTGCTCCTTGTACATCTTATAATTCATTCCTGCTACTCCAACAATCAGTATCATTGCTACGGTACCAAGTAGTGCCCATCTTTTTTTCATATAACGACCTCTTATTTTAATAATTTGGCCATTTCATATTCATCGATACCTTTTCCATCGATGATAAGAGCAGATTTTTTAACACCTTCTTGTTCAAATCCAATTTTACTATATAGTGCCTGAGCTCTTGTATTGTGGGCCATTACCGTTAATTCTAAACGCCATACATCATGTAATCTTGCCCACTTCTCTACTTCTTTAAACAAACTCGTTCCAATACCTCGGCCACTATATTCTTGCAAAATACCAATGACAATTGTCGCAACATGTCTCTTTCTTTGAATATTATTTCCGTTAACTAAAATAAACCCTACTATTCTATCTTCTTCAACAGATACAAATATGTTTGCATTTTCGTTTTCTATAAATCGATGAACCATTTTTTCTTGTTGCTCTATTGTAGTTTTTCGTTCTCCTGGTTCGTATAACATAAATTTCGTTTCTTCGTCTAATTGCTTACTTAATTGTAAAAATGGTGCTGCATCTTCTGCTCTAATCTCCCGAATCACCTTGATCACCCTACCCATTTTGTTAGTTAAAAATTTTCCTTGTAAAAAGATTTTCTCCACTATTCCGAAAATTCCTTTCTAAATTCCTTACTATAAATAGACAAATTTCGATATTGCTATAATGATAGGAAATTATGTCTATAATGTGACATGTCTTATTGACCATAACTTATGCTCAAAAAAAAATAAACGTAAGCTTCTCACTTACGTTTATCCATTCACTTTTTCAGCTTGCCAAAAATATTCTCCAAATGCTTTAGCAAGAGCATCAATTGATCGATTCAATTCTTCATCTGTATTATCTACGCCACCAACTTCAATTAAAATCGCCTGTCCTGATAAGTCTTGATTATAAACACCATTCCCTGTTTGGAAGCCTTTTTGAATAACACCTCGGCTTACTCCCGGATATTTTTTACTAATTGTCTCATGTAAAGCCGTTGCTAATTGTAAGTTTTTTTCATAGTTTTTGTTACCTTTCCCAATTACAAAAGCAAGCTTCGCATATGATTTATCCCCAATTGTTTTTGTCGTGACGTTTTTGCGTGCACTATCACGGTGCAAATCAAAAAAGTATTGGAGTTCTTTATTTCCAGTCATAGCTTGTTGTACAATTTCTCGGGACATTTTATAAGAACTATTACTGTTTAATCCTTTACTTATTAATTTTTGGCCGACATCAGTCGTATCGTTAGTAGCACCTATCCCTTCGCTTTCCAGTTGTTCACGAAAACGATCTCCAACTATTGAAATATTCGTTACAGAACTCGTTGCTTTATTCGGATCTGGGTCATTCGTTAAGTTCAGTAACGGCAAATAAGATTCCCAACTATGTGAATGATAAATAAATGCAACTTGCCTTTTCCCCGTTGTTTGAGATGGTTGTTTCTTCTCTTTATTCGGATCAGACTTAGGAACTTGTCCAGTTTCTCCAGTCCGTTCCTTCACTACTTCTTCAAGAGGGACGCTCGACTCTATCGGTAAATTGGAGTAATTTGTCCCTTCACCTGCTATAACGATTTCTGTATCATATTTCCCAAATCCCGGAAGTTCTTTCCCGACAAAACTACGTACATCATCAAAACGAATATTCGTAGCCATCGAAAATAGGAATGAAGAAATAGAAAAGTCTTGATTCAAATTCCGGTACTCCTGTGTAAAATAATGATTCTCTTTCCCAATAACGTACATGTAACCATTCATTGATAACTCATTTAACCAATTATATAAATACGTTGACTTCGTCTCTTTCATAGAAGTAACCATCATACTAATAAGAAAAAAAGTCGCTAATACCGTAGTAATAACAAATAAAATTAACTTGCGTACACTTGTTAATTTCACGTAAAAAAAGCCTCGATTCATACTATCACCCTCTCTATTTCAAGTTATGTACAAGCTCTAGAGAATAGACCGCTTAAATTTCGGCTATATTGTTAATGAGGTGAAATGAATTGAAGCTACTAATGGGAATATTACCAATCGTTCTATCAATTATTTTTTATTTACTTGCTATACACCCTAAAATTCGCATTGCACTACATATTTCTGCGTACATAGCATTATATGTGCTCGGGACAATTATTTCTATTAATATATATGATGTTTTAATACAAGGTCTTGTTTTCATGACAAGCATTCATGGAGTTTTACTAAATCCATTTTTCCTTATTGCAGGAGCATATATAGGAATATACACTTTGTACCTAGTACTGTCTCAAATTTTTATGAAACTAATGAAAATAAAAAATGGAGCGTAGTGAAATGAAGCCACCGTTCATCTGTCATAAATGCAAAAAAAAAATAGTAGGAAAGAAAGATCTTACTATCGCTACTTGGTACTTCCGTTTTTATTTATTTCACAACATTTGTTTTTACCAGCAGCAACTGTTTGCCTCACGTTTTGTCCCTATTAATACACTCTTTTGTTTCTTTCTTATTATATACGGGCTTATTGCTGGCAGCATTCTTATGATCACAGAACCATCAATCATTTGGCTTATTTTTTCAGCGCCTATTGTTTATCGTTTTCTTTCATATTATTATGTTGAACGTTTTTTTCTAAATAAAGATTAGACTGACCTCTAGGAATACTTAAACTCTCCCACTCATTTTCTTTTAACATTTTACCAATGTAAATGATTTGTCCAATATGCAAAGCATAATGAGAAATTTGTCTTTCTATCGCTTGCATTACAGTGTGTGCTTCTCTGCGAATATATACTTTCTGCAAAATCTGCTCTGGTGTTAAAGTATCCATCGCTTTAAAAACATACTCCCACCCTTCTTTCCACGCAGTAAGAGCTTCTTGTTTTGAATTGTAGCCTCCCTCAAATTCAACATCTCGATTACGATCTGCTTTTTCACCATCAGACGTTAAAAAATCCGTCCATCTTGAACGCATATTACCATGTAAATGCTTAATGATAATCGCAATACTATTTGTCTCTTCATGAGAAGACCACATTATTTGTTCATAAGATAATTGAGAAAGCACTCGTTCTCCTTGTTTTTGTGTTGCTTTGAAATTCGAAATTGCACATTGTAAATATTCTCGTCCGATATCCAAATTAACCCCTACCTTCACACTAACTAATTTTCGTTCCATTCGGCAGTTCCATATTCGGCTGAAGTAAAACAACATCGTCAGCTTCAGGAACACCACCCAGTACAAGCACTTCCGATTTAAATCCTGCCACACGCTTTGGTGGAAAGTTCACAACAGCAACGACTTGTTGACCAATTAAATCTTCTGGATCGTATCTCTTCGTAATTTGAGCACTTGACTGCTTAATCCCTAACTCTCCAAAATCAATTTCTAGCTTAATTGCCGGAACTCTTGCTTCTTTGAATTCCTCCGCTTTTCTTACCGTCCCAATACGTAAACCCAAAGTTAAAAAATCTTCAAAACTAGCCATTTTATCATTCCTCTCAATTATTACTTAGACAAAACATAAAAATCCCCTTCAAAAAAAGAAAGGCGCCTAAGCACCTTTCTTTTGTAATTCACTTGATTCATTTGATTTATAGAAGAAGAAACCGAGAACCCCGCCAATACATGCTGGGATTAACCATCCTATTCCTTCTTTATATAAAGGTAGCATTTGAAGTACATTTGAAATTACGTCAATCTTTATGTTCGCACTTTCTAAGCCATTAAATAAACTAATTGACAATGCACCTAATATTGCACCAATATAAATTGTATTACGCTTTCCAATCCATTTATGGAAATATGAAAGTACGATTAATACAATTGCAACTGGATAAATGATCATTAACACTGGTAAAGTTACTGCGATTAGTTGTGTCAATCCTAAGTTAGATACAATTAAACTAAATACACACACTATTGTTACAATCGTTTTATGCGAAAATTTCGGGAATAAGTTTGTAAAGAACCCTGCACATGCAGATGTTAATCCAACTGAAGTTGTTAAACAAGCAAGTGTAATAACAAGTCCTAATAAAATTTTCCCACTCGTTCCATATAACTCATTTACAACATTCGTTAAAATAAGACCACCGTTCTCTGAAACACCAAGTGAAGTACTTGTTGAACCTAGATAAGCAAGTGATAAATAAATTAACGTTAAGCCTAATACAGCAATAATTCCTGATACAATTGTTATTTTTGCGATTTGTCCGCTTTCTTTTATCCCTTTTGAACGAATAACTTGTACAACAACAATTCCAAATACAAGAGCACTAATTGCATCCATCGTTAAATACCCTTGAATAAACCCACCAAAGAAAGCATTCTCTTTATATGCGGCTAACGGTGCAGACGGTGCTCCAATCGGATCAATAATTGCCTTTCCGACAATAACAGCAACAATTAATACTAACAATGGTGTTAGAAACTTTCCAAACCAATCGACTAATTTAGATGGATTTAATGATAAATACCACGTTATTCCGAAGAAGACTATAGTATAAAGAAATAGCATGTACCATTCCGAAACCATTGCTTCTGATAAAAACGGCTTCATTCCCATTTCAAATGAAACAGCTCCAGTACGCGGGATCGCAAAGAATGGTCCAATTGCTAAATAACTAATCAGTGGAAAAATAAACGCGAATATAGGGTGAACTCTAGAAGATAGCGCTTTCAAGTCCCCCTCTACAAACGCGACAGCTGTTACAGCTAATAGGGGTAATCCGACTCCCGTTACAAGGAATCCAATAGTAGCAACCCAAACATTCTCTCCTGCTTGTTGCCCTAAAACTGGTGGGAAAATTAAATTTCCTGCTCCTAAAAATAATGCAAATAGCATTAAACCAATTGCTACAGTATCACCTGGCCTTAATCGTCCCTTCATTTCTTTAATTTGCATAGCACTTTTTCATTGTTTATCTATATTTTCACAATATGCTATGCATCCTCCTCTCTGCTCATGATGATAAAATATACCCCTTACAAAGCAATGTCTTTCTCCATAATTTCTCCATTCCCCTTTTAATTACTCTAAATAATAAATTTTGATTTTTTTGAATATTTAAGTCATTAGAGTGTTATAACGTGGAGTTTAGTTGTCAGACCTCTTTGTTTTTATCACACATATAGTAACATATTTGGTTGAAAAATAAAAACATATTTTTAAATAGAATTTTTTGAAAATCGAAATTATCCACACATACCTCCTTTATTTATTCTATTACACAATTTTTTTTAGAAATTTACGATTTTTATATTTTATTATATTTGAATATTTTTATGCAAAAGAAAGTGAAAGCCATCAAAAAATAAGATGGCTTTTACTTGTTACTCTATCGTTTCAACTTCACGTGGATTATTCATCTCTTCAACATACACAACTCTAAATCCATGATCTTCTAAATCCTTTAACAATGTTTCTAATTCACTATCTTCAAACTCTTCTCCCAATGTAAACATAATTCTACGTACTAATAAAGCATCATTATCAAAAGTCATTAAGCTTTGAATACCAGTGTATTTCTTTAGCACTGTCGATAATTTTTGAATGGCCCCATTATAATCTTGTGTTCCAATCATGACAGAATATTTACTAGAATGGACTCCCCATGCATCTTCTAATAGTTCAAAAACTTTTTTATGAGTTAAAATACCAAGGAAGACCCCTTTTTCATCAACTACTGATAAATACGGTAGTTTTTTAATTGTAAAAAATACTTTAAAGAAGGAAGAGTCTTCTCTCACGTACCCATTCTTATCGTTCAATAATTGTAATACATTATCTTCAAATGAACCTTTATATTCTAAAATATCTACTTTGTATACATTCCCTAAAAACTTCTCTTTTTTTTCATCTAAAACTGGTACACAACGATACCCCGTTTTATTTAAATGCTCCAGCGCTTCCCCTATCGTAATTGAACTTGGGCAAAACAAAACTTCCCTCTTTGGCACATAATTCCCTTTAATCCTCATAAAAAAGCCTCCTTATGCTAAAATACTTTCTGTGCCATAACTATATTATATTTTCAGAAAAAAATAAATATATTATTTTATTTTTCTGAAAATTATTCATTTTTCTGTCATAATTTATTCATTAATCATACACTTTTATTAAGTGAAATTTTTATCAGTAGGGATTTTGTCCATGCCCACTGGTTAATTAGCCCCTACCAATCCGGCAAATCTTCAATATGGAACATTCTCTCACAGTTACTTTTAGAAAAATATATTGTAACTTCCTCAGAAAAAAGCTAAAATAAGAATAAGAATTTTCTGAATATTCAAAGAGTAGGTGATTGTATGTCCTTATTGCGCTCACATATATGTAAATTTATAGCCGGTGTTTTGATTGTTTTTGTCATAAGTCCTCTTCCAGCATTATTCATTACACATAATTACTCCTACTTAACTGGATTTGTAAGCATTTTTCATAATTTAGCACAGCCTTCTTCCATTTCAATTCCAACAATTGATTGGATGCATGAACCTATCCTTTTCTCAGCAAATCAGCTTATACATACACAAAATATAATACATACCTCTAACCATTCGTCACCACTGTTCCCCTACATATGGGAAATATATTTTTTATCGATTGTTCGTTTCACATTCACTCTTGTAATCGGTTTCTTTATAAGTCTAGGAATTGGCCATCTATTTTTAAAAGCACCAAACTCATTAAAAAAGTGTAGTTCTTTATTTCGCTGGATACCGTATTCTTTTGGCACTGTGATATTACAATGTTTAGTCCTATTATCACTTCTCTACATCGCGAAATTCATAAAGTTTCCTTTCTTCTCCTCTTTTATCATCGTATGTAGCACTTCTATGATAATCGTTATGCAAGCAATTAAAAAATGGCTACCGTTCTTAAATACTACTAATGAATACGAAATAAAAAATTCATCTTTCCTTGTTGATACGTTATTTATTGCGCTTACTTCTAATCATAAATCCATTTTGAGTTCCATTATTCTTTCATTCGTTTTTATGGAATGTATTTTTCATACAAACGGACTATTACAATTTATTGTCCAATTTGGCGGAAATGCACCTATAGTTGTCACGATTGGTTTATTACTACTTTATATTCCATATAGCATCTTATCGTTTCTCCAAGCTTTATGGACAACAAACTACCCTAAACAGAACACGTATACTTTAACTAGAAGTATTTCGAAACCATAACATAGAATAACCGTCTACTTAAATTAAAAGTAGACGGTTATTCCTATTATATAGAGGACAAAATAACAGCAAATTAAAAAACTACTATTAAAACCTACCATTATTTACCCATTTTCTTTGACTAATCTTTTCATTTGGATTTATTATAAAAGTATAACATAATTGCAGGAGGTGACATCTTTATTCCAAATTAGGAATAAAGAACACACTTGGACATATTAAATATTTTTCTCATCTTTATACTTATCCTTATTTCTGGTTTTTTCGTTGCTTCAGAATTCGCTGTCGTAAAAGTACGAAAAAGTCGAATTGACCAGCTTGCTAATGAAGGTAACAAACAAGCATTAGCTGCAAGAAGCGTTGTATCTAACTTAGATGTTTATTTATCTGCTTGTCAGCTCGGTATTACTATCACTTCTTTAGGGCTTGGTTGGCTTGGTGAACCAACTGTAGAGCATTTATTACGACCACTATTTGAAAGAATCAATATTACTGGAACAATGGCTAACACGCTATCCTTTATTATTGCTTTTAGTGTGATTACTTTTTTCCATGTTGTATTAGGAGAGTTAGTTCCTAAATCTTTCGCAATCCAAAAAGCAGAGGCAATCACATTAAAATTTGCAAAACCACTTATTTTATTTGATAAAATTATGTATCCATTCATCTGGGTGCTTAATAGTTCAGCTGTATTTTTTACAAAATTATTCGGTTTAGAACCTGCAAAAGAAAACGAACTTGCCCATTCTGAAGAAGAACTACGGCTCATTTTAGGTGAAAGTTATAAAAGCGGAGAAATTAATCAAACCGAATATAAATATGTAAATAATATTTTTGAATTTGATGATCGAGTTGCGAAAGAAATCATGGTTCCTCGTACCGAAATGATTTGCCTATCTACTGAAAATACGTTAGAAGAAAATATGGATATCGTCGCAACTGAAAAGTATACACGCTACCCTATTATTGAAAAAGACAAAGATGACATTATCGGGATGATAAATACGAAAGAAGTATTTCACGATCAAACAAAGAATATTTATAAACCACTTGAATCTTACATACATCCAGTTTTAACGGTCTTTGAAACAGTTCCCATTCGTAAAACGTTAATACATCTTCAAAAGAACCGTGTACAAATGGCGATTGTAATGGACGAATATGGGGGCACCGCTGGACTTTTAACGATGGAGGATATTCTTGAAGAAATTATTGGTGAGATTCAAGACGAATTTGATGCAGATGAATCACCAATGATTGAAAAACGCACACCTAAACTTACTGTATTAGATGGAAAAGTACTTATTTCTGAAGTAAATGATATGTTTGGGTTACATATTTATGATAGTGATTTAGATACAATTGGGGGCTGGCTTCTCTCCCAAGCTATTGACTTAAATATTGAAGCTGGATATTCAGTTGAATATGATGGTTTTCAATTTAAGGCATTAGAACTAGACGGACATCAAATTAAAAAGATTGCTGTACATAAGTTAGATTCTATTAAGGAGGTATAAAGTGACTGTATTATTAACAATTAGTATCATCGCTTGTTTCATTGTTTCATTTCTTGCCTTTATTTACCCCATTATTCCTGGCATTCTTGCAGTATGGGCTGGCTATTTCATTTATCATTTTGGTATAAATGGTGGAGAACTAACAATTTCTTTTTGGATTATTCAAGTCATTTTTACACTTTTCATTTTCGGTGCTGATTTTATAGCAAATGGATATTTCTTGAAAAAATACGGAAGTTCTAAGTGGGGTGAACGTGTCGGCATGATTTCTATCATTGTCGGATCGTTCTTCTTCCCGCCATTTGGTCTTATTATCATACCGTTTTTATCGGTATTTATAACAGAACTAATGCATAAAAAGGCGCCAAAAGACGCCTTTTTAGTCGGAATTGCAACTGTAGTCGGTTTTTTAAGTAGCACAGTAGCCAAAGCCATTCTCCAAATCATTATGATTATCATCTTTGTATGCTATATCATTTTTTAGCCATCCCTATTTAGGGATGGTTTTTTAATATGAAATACCTACTCGGCTTTTCTCGTATAAGCTTTTATTACGTAATCTCCATGTAAAATGAGCTGTATCACCAACTGTAATTTTGGATCCATCTGCTGGCAACATATCTTTTTCAGTTCGATATACCCCAGTTACATCACCGTCTATTAAATGCGTCGGACAAACAACAGTCCAACATAAATTACTGTTATGTAGTGCTTTATAAGCAGCTAAGTGGTCTTCCGCAGCTGTTGTTGTTTTTCTTTTCGATTCTTTTGATTGAAAACGATATATACTTGGGTTTGTTCGCGACTGTAAAATACCAGCCGTTCCTATTGTAACAATTTTCTTTATGCCCTCTTCTTCCATTTGCTTTATAATAAGCGGTAAACTCTTCCCTAACGTCCCATTCCGATCAGTTCCAAGAGTACTAATTACAATATCACATCCTTTAATCGCTTCCTTTATATCGTCTCCGTTTAATACATTTCCCTTAATAACATGCAACCTTTCATACTCTATTTCCACTCTACTCAAATCACGAACTAATACCGTTACTTCATATGAATCTTGTAATGCCAATTTCATAATGTGTGATCCTACTCTACCTGTCGCTCCTAATATGCATACTTTCATATATTATCCCCTCTTCAGTTCTTTCTCTCTATTTTTCCGTAATACATACAAATATACAACAAAAAAGCTTCCTCGTTTATGTGAGGAAGCTCTATTATCCATTTATTTCTTTTCTTTCGAATCAGAAGACTTATCTGTTCCGCTTGTTTCTTTATCTTTCTTTTCATCTTGCTGCGAAGTTGTGTCATCCTCTTTCTTTTTATCCTCATCTTTACTACAACCTACCATTAATAAAGAACTTGCAAGTGCCATAGCAGTTAATGACTTAACCCATTTGTTCATTTGCGTTTCCTCCCTTTGATAGAATATGTACAATCCCATATTACTCTTTATTTTTAAAGGAAAGATTTAAAAATAGTAAAGATACAGTAAACTTTTGTAAATTTTCGGATAACATATCCAATCTTAAATCCTCCCACCCTAATTAGACATAAAAAAAACTAAGGCGCCTTTCATTCCACCTTAGCTTTTCACGCAAATTTTTCATTTTCATATACATGTTTAATCTTATATTCCTTCTTCACAACATATTGCCAAACATTATATGCGTAACGATTCATTTTCACAAAACAATTCTCCAAAAAAGAACGAAACTCCGGGTTCGCAACTTCTACTGCCACTTGAGCAAACTTTAATGCTAATCGTTTCAAATGTGTAATATAACAAATAGCAATCCCAATATCCCCTGTATATTCATTATCTGTTTCCCTATCCATTTCAGTAAATTCCGGCCACATTTGTTTACAAGTTATATGCTGTACATTTTCTCCTTCTTGAAAATTCACTTGTTCATTATATGCTTGTAACATATACGGCAAATGATGCTGTAAAATATCCTTTAATTCTTCATCTCGAACCTTGCCCGTGTACTCTCCAACTTTATATATAAGTGTGTAACTATATGTCATCAATTCTTTCATACAATCCATTAAAGCGCCTCCCTTCCTATTTTTCATCTATATACTATAAATATGATGCGATAACATTCGCTATTCTTGCTAGAAACCAATCCCAGCGACTAATTTTCTCAAAATCTTCTTCTGAAAATCGTTTTGACTTATGAAAGTCTTCTTTTAGTCGATTCCAGACGTCAGCAACGACTGTATTATCATATATGACACAGTTTGATTCGTTATTTAAATAAAAGCTTCTATTATCAAAATTCGCTGTACCAATATCGACGATTTCCTCATCAATGATTGTCACTTTCCCATGAAAAAATCCGTTTCGATATTGATAAATCTCCGCGCCAGCATCTAACATATCTTTCAAATGAGGATAGGCAGCTTGTTTTAGCAATACGGCATCACTTTTAAATGGGACGAGAATTTTCACACGGACACCACGATTTAATGCATCTTTCAGTCCTTTTACCATCTCTTTACTCGGTACAAAATATGGTGTAGCAATAATTAAGGAGTGTTTTGCCTTCTTTAATAGTGCCCCGTACTTCTGCCATAAGCCTTTTCCATTCGAAAATATATATTGATATTTTACATTTCCTTGTACCGGTAACTCTTGATGTATAAGGAATTTCTCTCCCGTATCTTCTTGCCAATCTTCCGCAAACTTCCGTTCCATATCAGTAGCTCCATTCCCTTCGATGCGTACATGATAATCACGCCACGGACCAAATTTAGGATCCTGTCCAAGATATTCCTTTCCGATATTGAAGCCACCAATGTACGAAACTTTCCCATCTATAGTAACAATGCGTCTATGATTACGTTGATGCAAAGAATAAAATAAGTTTTTTAATTTAGGTTTTTTACTAAATGTAAACTTCACGCCTTTTTCTTTTAATTGATTAATTATCTTTTTCTTAAGCTTATATCCGCCAATGCGGTCTACTGACAATTTCACATCTACTCCGCTAGATGCTTTTTTTTCTAATAATTGTAAGAATTCTTTGCTTACCTCATCTTTACCTACAATATAAAAATGAATATATACATTCTTTTCTGCACGATTTATATCCTCAAATAAACTTCTATATAACTCATCACCGTTCGTATATAATTGAAAATCCCCTGATCGAATTTTTTCTAATTCATATCCACTAGCCATTTTCTTCCCCATTTCCACATCAACGTTCATCCATACGAATACACCTATAAAACAAATTATTACAATTAAAAAGTGCTTCATGGATACGTTCCTTTCTCTAACTACTGTTATTCCTATATCTTTCCTTTTTTTAAACATTATCATACAAAAAATATGTCATTGCATGATATACGTCCATATCAAACAGGAGCTCATCTGCATATTGTATGTTGTATCTTAAAATAAAAGGAGGAAATAACAATGGGCTTCGCACATGGTAATGGATTTGCGCTACTAGTCGTATTATTTATCCTCTTAATTATCGTCGGTGCTGCTTGCTTCTGCTAAGCAGTTATTGTAATACGATATGGGGATGAAAAAACTATAAAAGCGGACACCTATTTTTAGGTGTCCGCTTTTCATTTCAAAAAATCCCCTAGCCTATTACAAAAATAGTACCACTAGGAAAGTATTTCTCATCAAAAAGTTAGCAGTGTAGCTACCTTCTTACTCTCCGCCTTACGAATATGACGCTGTTCTGCACGTAACACTGCAATTCGATGCAATTCTTTCTCCTCTTCTGTCTCAGGGATAACACGCGGTACAGGAACTGGATTATTCTCCTTACTAAGCGCAACAAAAGTAACGAATGAAGTTGCCGCTACACGTTTTTCACCTGAAATTAAATCTTCTGCTACTACTTTCACAAATATCTCCATAGAAGTTCTTCCCGTCCAAATTACGAAAGATTCATAACTAACACAATCTGAAGAACGTACTGGATGTAAGAAATCTACCCAATCCATAGACGCTGTAACACATTCCATTCTCGAGTGTCTCGTTGCTGAAATTGAAGCAACCATATCCATCTCCGCCAATATCTTTCCACCAAATAGCGTGTTATGATCATTTAAATCCGTTGGAAATACTCGACTCGTTTTAAACACTCTTGATTCATTAGCTGTTTTACCCTTTACTTCAGTCATTGTTATCACCCCTTTAATTATTTATCCCTAATATCCCAATATACACTACACCTCATGAACTACACGTTTAATATTAACAATTTTTAGAACTTTTAGTCCACAAAAAAGAACCGATTTTATCAATCGGCTCCTCTAAATACATATTGTTCTTTCGGCTGTTCAACTTTATTCCATTTCGTTACTTCTAACACTGGAATATTCGCATGAAACGGCTGATAAAATTCAGTTGAAATTTCTCCCTCTACCTGAATCCAATCATCATTTTTCCACTCTACACCTTCTGGTTTTTTAACTAACATACCATATACACCTGAATCCGCAACACAATGTATAATGCCGAAACGGAATAAGAAATATTGTTCCTTTTTAGAAGAATCATCTCGAAAAACAAATCCTTTATAAGACAGGGTTTTACCAGTAAATTCACCAGGATAATTATAAATTGTCTCCATACCCTTTAAGAAATCTTCATCTTTTAAAGTGATATTGTCTTTCGTAACAAACTCTTTCTTCCCTTTTTCCATTACACCACGATATCCTTCTTTCCCGTAATAAATACTCGTATCCGGTCTTAAGAATTGTCTTGTCATAAATGGATCTTTACTTTCCGCTTGTGCAACAGGAAAGTGAAACCCCTTCGTCTTAACAATGTCCGAATCTAATGTTGCAATCGGGAAAAATAATCCTGAAATAATCGGAAAACAGAACAGAGTATAAGAAAACGTTCGTTTCCACCATGTATTTTCATCTTTCGAATGATCATGCCCGCAATGACTATGATCACAACTACAATCATGTTTCTCTTTTTCCTTTTGGTGCTCTTTTTGGAAAACGATAATAATTTGTACAATCGTTAAGAAACCTAAAATAATAGCTGCAGTTTTTGATAAATAGGCGTACTTCATATTTATATACTTCGTAATGTTACCGGAAATATGAAGCTGTCCAATTAAAATTGTAAAACCTAATAATATATATGCTCGAAACATAACCTACCACCCCATCGCATAAATGAGTAGTGAGCTTGCATAGACAACAAGTGTAACTGTAACCGTCACAACAATTACAAATTTTGTTTTAAATGTCGCAAGCATCATAAACATATTTTTAATATCCACCATCGGTCCATATACGAGGAACGCGACAAGTGACGCTGTTGAAAATGTACTTTGGAACGAAGAAGCAATAAATGCATCCGCCTCTGAACAAAGTGATAAAATAAAAGCAAGTCCCATCATAACAGCTGATGAAGAAAACGGACCTTGTCCAATTGCAAGCAATGTTGAAGTTTGTACAAATGTTTGAACCGCAGCTGCAATTAACGCACCTAACACTAAATATTTTCCCATTGAGAAGAATTCCTCAACAGCATGTGTACATACATCCCACATTTTTTTACGTAACGGACGCTTATGATTCACTTCTGGAAAGTGATCATCTCTTAATTGATGTTCTTTAAACATAAATGATAATATAATTCCAACGATAATTGCTACGATAATCGCTACAATAGAACGATACCATACTATGTGCATACTACTTCCAAAAGCAACATATGTTGCAAATAATACAACTGGATTAATAATCGGTCCAGTTAACATAAATGCAATTCCTGCATAGGGTGGAACCCCTTTTCCGATTAATCGTCTTACAATCGGAACAATTCCACATTCACATCCAGGAAACATCATTCCTAAAAAAGTGGCTAATAGAACAGACAGAAATCGATTCTTAGGCATCCACTTTGCCACCATATCTTCTGTCACAAACATTTGAATAAATCCTGAAATAAATACACCAATTAGCACAAACGGAAGTGCTTCGATTAATATCGAAATAAAGATTGTATTCATTTGCAGGAATGCTTTCGGTAATTGAAACAATTCCATGATGTATTTCCTCCAACTTTTCATTAACAATATGTAATTTTAACCCCATTTTATTATTTGAACAAGAGTTATACGGAATTCATAACCTTCATACACATTACATTTTACAAGTTATATTCTATTCCAAAATCGAGATTTCATAGCAAAAAAGCTGCTCTAGCGCAGTTTTACAACTATGCTAGAGCAGCTTTCTTATCGTTAAAAGTAACGTTTCTTCCAAAAAACAAATGCTAAAGTGAAAGATAATGTTACACATATTATGAGTACAATTACAAACCCATGTGCTTCACCTTCAAACGGAACCTTTACATTCATTCCAAAGAAGCTAGAAACCATTGTTGGTAAAGATAAAATAATTGTAATAGACGTTAACAGTTTCATAACACTATTTAAATTATTAGAAATAACCGAACTAAATGTATTCATCATTCCGCTTAAAATGTGACTATATATTTCCGCCATTTCAATAGCCTGTTTATTTTCAATTAATACATCTTCTAATAAATCTTGATCGTCTTCATACATTTTTAAAAATGTACTGTTACGCATTAATTTTTGAATAACAATTTTATTAGCCTTTAATGAAGTTGTAAAGTAAACTAAACTTTTTTCAAGGCCTAGCAATGTGAAAATCTCTTTATTTTTCATCGATTTATTTAATTGATGCTCTAAATCGATTGTTTTTCGATTAATTTGCTTTAAGTATCTTAAATAATAAGTAGAAATTGTATATAAGAGCTGAAGTGCGAATCGCGTCTTTTTAAACGTATAAAATTCTTTAATACGTTGATTAATAAAGCGTTCAAAAATTGGATTCTCTTCTAGACAAATTGTAACAAAACAATCTGGCATTACAATCATACCTATTGGAATCGTGTCATAAATCGAATTTCCTTCTTCATCATGTCTCACTGTCGGAATATCCACGATAATTAAAGTATTATTGTCTTCCTTTTCAATACGAGAGCGTTCTTCATCATCCAAAGGGTCTTTAATGAAATCTAAGTCTACATTTAAAGTTTGGACTAGATACTGAATTTCTTCTTCAGTTGGATGAAGTACATTAATCCAGCAACCCTTTTGCATTTCCTCAATCTCTTGTAGTTTTCCGTTTCGGTCTGTTAAATAAATATTTAACATACTATCACCCCGATTCTTTTTACATGTAGGAATCTACCTCACTTAAACAACAGTTTTTGAACCGCTATTTTCAGCATATGAAACAAACGATTAAATTTCAATAGAAAAATTATTTTGAAAACGTTTTTTTAAGAAAAATCTTGTAAACATAGAAAAAGACAGAGTGTTCTCTGCCTTTAAAAAGCTTATGTTGCCTTTATAACATATTTAGAAAGCATCCACAAGTTAAAACCGACTGAAATCGTATAACCAGCATATGTTGAAATGATAAAACTTACAAAATCAAAATAAGGTAGCAATACAATATTTAATACTATCTTTACAATAATTCCGATTACTAATCCTAGCACTGTTTTCTGCTGTTGATTAATTCCTTGTAACATCGCAGCAGTTACCGTAAATAGTGAAAATAGTATACAAGCAGGAGCATAATATTGTAAAATGACACTCCCCATCTCCGGATCATTTCCAGCACCAAATAATAGAGTATATGCTGGCTTTGCTAATACCATCATTCCGATTGCCGCTGGTACCGTGATCCCCACCACTAATAAATTCGTCCTCGTAAAATGTTTATACAGTAGCTTCTCATTTCCCGCTGTATAAGCTTTCGTCATCTCTGGTACGAGAGACATACTAAAAGCAGTAGCAACAGAAACAGGGATTAACACAACCATCTGAACAAGGCCAATTATCGCATTAATCTTTTCGGCTTCTCCTTGCATATATCCTACTTGTATAAGTAGCTTATTAATTGTAAATGTATCAATCGTCTGATACAACGGAATTGCCAAACCGACTACAACAAATGGGATGGAATATGTAAATAACTCTTTATATAATGAAAAAAAAGATTTCGTCGTCTGGGAAATACTTGCTATCTCCTTTTGTTTCAAGTATTTTCGCCTTTTCATATAATAAGCACTCAAAATAATTAATCCACCTACTGCACCCATAAATGCTCCAAAAGTCGAAATACCCACCGCTAACGACACTGATTCTTTTAAAACATATAAAACAACAAAACTCCCTATCAAAATCGTTAAAACACGAAAAAACTGTTCGACAACAACACTCAATGCCGACGGTCCCATCGATTGGAATCCTTGAAAGAATCCCCTCAATAAACTCATTACTGGTACAAGTATTAACGCAAAACTTACAATTTGAATATTGTGCGTGACAGCTACCACACTATTCCCCGACTGATCATTTCCATCAATCACAAGTTTAGCTAAATGTGGTGCTAACATATATAACGCTAAACAAGAAATAACGCCCATAATGACCATAAAAACGATACCACTCT
Source organism: Bacillus cereus group sp. BfR-BA-01316 (assembly GCF_022664195.1). Classification (NCBI taxonomy): domain Bacteria; kingdom Bacillati; phylum Bacillota; class Bacilli; order Caryophanales; family Bacillaceae; genus Bacillus; species Bacillus cereus group sp. BfR-BA-01316. The sequence continues at coordinate 127,422 of NZ_JAKUGX010000006.1, read as the reverse complement.
TTAGCACTCTCTTAACAGTGTGATAATCATTGAGTTGATCGTACTTTGAAACCATCTTCGAAACGGCAAGTGGTAATCCCATCGTTGCAATACTGAGCATAATTGTATAAGGGCGGTATGCATATGTATATAATACATACCCACTCGTACCCACCATTGCAGTAAACGGTATAACATATATAAACCCTAACATTTTAGATATCATCGTTGCCATCGTTAAAAATATCGTTCCACGTAAAAACGGTGATCCTTTCATCACATTCCCCCGCTACGCTTTATTATTACACATTATGGACAACTTCTTTTTTTTAGAACTAGAACAAATAAAAAAAGTCAATGAATCATCATTGACTTTAACGAGTTGTTTTTTTCTTTTTCAAATACTTTAAACCGAAGTAAAGAGCTATAAATAGGACTGCTCCTATAATTATGTAATGTGTGTAATCAGATGCATATTCTTTAATATGTCGCCAATTTCCACCAAGCTTTTCACCTAAGTATATAAATAGAATTGACCATGGAATGATCGCTACAACTGTATACAGTGTGAAAAGTTTTAATGGCATCTTAGCTAGTCCTGCTGGAATTGAGATTGCATGACGTACTACTGGGATAAAACGTGCCGAAAATATTACTCCCGCTCCGTAACGCTTAAACCAATTTTCTGCTATGTCTAAATGATGTTTATTAATAAGCAGATACTTCCCGTATTTCTCGACAACCGGACGCCCTCCGTAGTATCCAAGCCAGTATAAAAAGATTTGCGCTAAAGTACCACCAATTGTTCCGGCAATAACAGCACCGACAAAACTAATTTTCCCTTCTGCCACTAAAAATCCAGCATACGAAAGTACAATCTCACTTGGGATAATTTCAATCATTAAACCTAGTGCTACTCCGAAGTATCCTAGACTTGCAAAGAATTGCAATAACTGATCTATTATATTCGCTAACATATTCTTTTCTATCTCCTTTTTTCTTCACATACCCTCCCATTATCACATAAAGATTGCCATCTGCCAATATGATCATGTGAACCTCTTCATCTGAATCATAGACTTTGAAGAGGAATACTCCTTCTTATTTTTTATTAAATGAATATGTACAACCTTTTTTCAATATACCCTTAGCAAGATACAAAATTAACATTAATATCCCGCTATTTACGGGCATGTCGACTAATAATCAACGTAAATGTAACAGACGAGACCGATTAATTATTAGTCCAGTAGTCTTTCTTTATTTCTATCTTTCATATACGCAAACATTTCTTTAATTTGCCATTCTGTATTTCTAGCAATCGATAAATTAGGCAATTCATTCTCACCAAAAAACTCCACATCCTCTGTTTCAATACTTAATTTCTTTTCTCCGCCAACAATCTCACAGCCTATAAAAATTTTATATACATGCGTAGCTGATGGAGATGGTTGATGTTTTTCTTTATCGAATATAGCTAGTAACCTAAAATGATCTACCTCATATCCTGTCTCTTCTAAAACTTCTTTAGTAGTAACTTCTGTTGGAGTATAACCAACATCAGCCCATCCACCTGGTAATGCCCATTTACCATCACTTTTTTCTTTCACAAATAATAATTTCTCATTTTGAAATACTACCGCTCGAATATCAACTTTAGGAGTTTGATAGCCTGTCTCACTTGCAAATAATTTCTCTACTACTTCCCAATCTGTTTTTGTGTAATGTGACATCATCGAAATCGAAATGTCTCGTAATTGTTGGAAACGTTCTATATCATACACATCCTTAGAATACGTTAAACCCGCTTGGGCTATAGATTGTATTTGTTTTACCCAATCAATCCATTTAACCGTCATCTCTACACAACCCCATTCTCTATCAAATAAATATTATTTTACTTTTTTTGGTACATCTTTATTATACAAAAAAAGAGATTGATAATGTTCCAATCTCTTTCAAAATTAATCCAATTCATGTAAGTGGTCTTGTATATACTTTCTTCTTTTATTTATATATTCATAAATCATATCAGCCTCTTGATCAAATGTTTCTAATTTTTCTTTCATATATGGATCTTGTAGTAAATACAGACGAATCGATTCACACATTCCTTCTACTTTCGGCCTCATAAATGAAACTGTAAATTGTTCTTCTAATATTTCTTCTAAAATACTTCGATATTGCTTTCTAAATACAGGTATATCTAACAGCCTTGCACTTAACGTGTTATACCCTTGAATGCGAATATATTCATGATTAAGCGGTCTCCCTTGTACATCTCGCCCCCAAGTCGCATCATAATCCCACGGTATGACTTCAAATAAATTTGTTTCATCGTTATGATATAGTGCATAGTTATGAACGAAACCATCAAAGTTTTGCGTAAAAATAACTCCAGCTAACCATCGTAAATATTTATCTACATTTAGAAACTTCCCAATTTCTTTTTCATAATCTTCCCTCGACAAAGTATTCGTTTGAAATACAAATTCACTCAGTTGCTCTTCACTATTTTTATTCGAGCATTTAAATTCATACCCTGCAAAAAGCTCAGTTTTAACATCTTTATCTCTCTCGCTCATTAAAGAAAAATTCGCGTCATCATCTATCGCATAATAAATAGAACCACTCGGCAACCCTCTACTTTTTAAAAAGTTTTCATCAACCGATTCTAACTGTAAATATACGCCTTGGATTTGACCATTTATTTTTATAAATACATGCTGTGACTTCGGTGAAAGTACCCCGATTTCATTAAAAAAGTCTAGTGATAATTTGTTACGAATAAGAGATGGATCCATAAATTCAGAGTTTAAATGAAATTCCTTCACCCCTTGAAATTTTTTCGGTTTATAAAACTGAACATGATAAGACTTTTTCTCAAACTCACGAATATGAGCACCCCGATAAACGATATCAATATCATACTTCTTTTTTCCATATGTTAACTTTGCTGGCACTGGACTATCTGACCAAATATCTTTTTTCAATTCCACTAAGTACATTGGATGAATAAAAAATTCATATGAAGGTAGCATATATTCTCATCCCTTCTCTGTTCTCTTCATTCAATGTATGCGCCTTGTCTTGTCCATACATCCGCTTCATCTATTTATATAAAATTACACTCTTGTCCTGTTCAGAAAGAAACCGAATCTCATATCATGTTAAGGAAAAAGAATACCTTTTCAATTTAAAACTCGATAAGGAGGATTTCTATGAAACGTGATATTAGAAAAGCTGTTGAAGAAATCAAAAGTGCTGGTATGAAGGATTTCTTACACCAAGATCCAAGTACTTTTGAGTGTGATGATGATAAATTCTCTCATCATAACTGTACAACAGGGTGTAAATGTACAACAGGGCGTAAATGTACAACAGGGCGTAAATGTACAACAGGGCGTAAATGTACAACAGGGCGTAAATGTCCAAGAACAAGATGTACTCGCGTGAAACATTGTACTTTCGTTACAAAATGTACTCATGTAAAAAAATGGACATTCGTTACAAAATGTACGCGTGTACGCGTTCAAAAATGGACATTCGTTACAAAGGTTACTCGTAGAAAAGAATGCGTTATAGTTACAAAACGTACTCGAGTGAAAAAATGTACTTTCGTTACAAAATGCGTTCGCTTTGAAAAGAAATGTTTCTGGACAAAACGATGTTTCTGTAAAAAATGTGTATTTTTCCCTCATAGCCATCATGGGTCTTGTGATGATTCGTGGGATCATGGTAAAGACTGTCATGATGATGGACACAAATGGGACGATTGCAAAGGTAGCGGTCACAAGTCCTCATCTTGCAAAAATAAAAAATTCGATCACTTCTGGTATAAAAAGCGTAATTGCTAGTTTTTTATGCCTACCAAAAAAGGCCGCATTGCGGCCTTTTTTACGTTTACTGAAAATGACTTATATCTGCAAATTGTTTTACTTTACCAAGATCTTCATCAAATTCAATCACACTAAGACTCGCGCTATGCATAAATGGCTCTCCCCATACATGTTCAATTTCAACACCTGCAAAATGCCCTACAAGTAATTTCGCTGCTGCAGCATGAGAGACAATTAAAATATTTTCACCTTTATGCTTTTCTAAAAGAAAGTGTATCCCTTCAATTACTCTTTTATGAACGGCCGCAAAGTTTTCCCCTGATGTTGATTGAAAAAGATGTGGTTCATTCCAAAATAAATGCACTTCTTCTGGATATTGCATTTCCAAATCAGCAATTGTTTGCCCTTCCCATGTCCCCATATTTATTTCATAGAAACGTTCATCTGCTATAATTGGTATATCTCGTTCTCCTTTAATCAATTCAGCAGTATGAAGCGTTCTTTCACTTGGACTACTATAGATAGCATGAAGTGGTAAATTCTTCATATGGTCACCTAATTGTTTTGCTTGTTGCATACCATTTTCAGTTAGAGCAGAGTTTTTTCGTCCTTGCATCCGCTTTGCTACATTCCATTCCGTCTCACCATGCCTTGTTACATATACCGTTGTCTTCATTTCAATTCCTCCTCACCATTTTAGCCGTGATTCCCACGGTTCTACTCTCCCTACAATCCATTCCATACATTTACTTTCAATCCCCTTTATAACCCCATCAGCTATCTCTTCATGAGTAAGCCACCTTGCATATGTACCTTCTAAAATAAACCCTAATATTATTCTATAGTAGCTACATAATTCCCCACTTATTTTTTGTGCCTTCATACGTGATGCACCACTACCTAATATATGAAATACACTATATTTCTTAGATGATAATTCAATCTCTTCACAAATTATCGGAAGTGCACGTTCAGCAGTCGAATGTATCCATGCAATAACTAGCGTGATCGGACCATTGTGTTCAATTGACTCTTTAATAGATTTCTTTACATCTTCTTCATTATGATAATCTAAAGAAATACTCGTAATTTTTTCTCGTACACTACATGCTTGCTTAACATTTTCTAATTTCGCACTATCTCGCCCGACAATTGAAACATGAAATCCTTGCTCACACAGCCACATAGATACTTTCTTTAGCATCCCTGTTCCACCAATTACAAGTGCATGCAAACCCTTCCCCCCTAGTAAAATGTCATATAAGGTTTCTCTTCCCTATAATAATTTAGACGATCTTGTAACGTCCCTGAATGAAATTCAAATTTATGACCATCTGGATCTAGAAAATATATAGATTCACAATCTCTCACATCACGTTCTCTACCCGTTAAAATATGAACATCATTTTCTTCTAACCGCTTTAACAAACGTTCAAAGTCTTCTTTTTCCACAGAAAATGCAATGTGCGTATAATATTGATGAATTTCATTTCTTTGAATATCTACCTCTTCATTAAGTGCTACCCATACTCCACATATATTAAAATATGCAAGTTTTCTCCCTTTAACTAATAATTCCCCTTCTAGTACTTTTTCGTAGAACATAATAGATTTTTCTAAATCTGAAACTGAAAAACAAAGATGATTGATTCCCCTTAACAACTATAGTTCCCCCTTATACAAAAAAGATGAGCGAAAATTCACTCATCTTTTATTATACTATTATTTTGTAATATATGCCCATTTATAACTGAAGTCCCCACCAAACGTATGGTTGGCGATGCCTTTTACATTCGGCTGCTCTAAATAAGCTGTACTTTGCTGATACGCAGGTGAGATTGCAGCATCTTGACCGATCAAGATTTTTTCAGCTTCTGCAAGTGCTTTCCAGCGTGCAGCGTCATCTTTTAATAGTTCTCCTTTTGATTTTGCTACTAAATCATCATATTTCGGGTTAGAATAGGCCATTTCATTAAATGAGCTTTCTGTAACGAACATATCGATGTATGTCATTGGATCTGGATAGTCTGGGCTCCATGCAGATAACGAGAATTCATATTGTAACTTTTTCTCTAAATCTAGTTTTTGTTTGTATGGTTGTTGTTTTAAATTCACCTTTATACCCGGTAAATTTTTCTCTAACTCTTCTTTAATAAAGTCGCCTACTTTTTTACGGCTACCGTTATCATCATTTAGGAATTCCACTGTTATTGTATCTTGACCAAGTTCTTTCTTCGCTTCTTCCCATAATTTTTTTGCTTTCGTTACATTATCTTTACTATCACGGAAATTTTTATTTACAGAACGGAAGTCTTTTCCATCTGGTCCTGTCGTAAACTTTTCAGGTACTAAGAAATATGCTGGTAATGAGCCATCATTTAGAATAACATTTGCAATTCCCTTTTTATCATATGCTAAATCAATTGCTTCACGAACTTTTTGATTTTTAAATGTTGCATTTTGTTGATTAAATCGTAAGAAATACATACGTGGATCTAGCTTCGTTTTAAATTCATTTGGCTTACTCTTTTTATATTTATCAACAAATTCAGAGCTTAAAATAACTCGATCCGCTTGACCACTGTCGTATAAATTAACTCCTGTGCTCGTTTCTTTCACAACACTTACATTAATTTCTTCTAGCTTAACAGTATCTTTATCCCAATAATTAGGATTTTTATTTAACTGATAACTTTGTTCATGTTTCCATTCACTCATTGTAAATGGTCCATTGTACAATAGTTTATCTGCTTCTAATGCGTATTTATCTCCTTGTTCTCTCACATATTTTTCATTTAAAGGGAAAAATGTTGGGAACGAAGTAAGCTCTAGGAAATACGGCGCTGGTTGTTCTAATTCTACCACTAACGTTTTATCATCTTTTGCTTTAACTCCTAATTGATCTAACGGTAATTCTCCCTTATTTACTTTCTGTGCATTTTTCACATCGAATAAAATAAATGCATACTCAGCAGCGGTTGCTTTATCTAATGCGCGTTGCCAAGCATATACAAAGTCTTGTGCTCGAACTGGATCTCCGTTAGACCACTTTGCATCTCGTAATTCAAATGTATATGTTGTTTTATTTTCACTAATCTTCACATCTTTTGCCATACCTGGCGTTGGCTTATTATCCTTATCTAAACGATATAACCCTTCCATTGCATTTACAAAGGCCCGGAATGATACAGAGTCCGTTGATTTTGATGTATCCATTGAAGGAATTTCTGCTGTTTCTAGTAAGTTTAATACTTGCTTATCTGCTACTCCCTTACCTGCTTCTTTTTTCGTTGTAGATGCCTTCTCCCCATTTCCGCAACCTGCAACTAACACACTAGTCGATAATGCAAATGCAGCAATCGTTGTTACCTTTCTCTTCATTCTTCCTTCCCCCAATCTATATGTATAAATGAAATCCAGTATAATATATATCATTATACAAAAGATTCAGATTATTTCAAATATTATTTTTTACACACAAAAAAGAAGCAGATAGAGAGTTCTTTCCATCCGCTTCTTTTTCTATCACTTTTACTTGCAATCCATCCTCTATTTCAAACGGATTTTGAACCTTGAATATTTCTTCCATCATCTTCAAAAACTCTTCTTCATTTTTAGATTCACCATTAATCGTAAGGGAGTATGGCTCAATTTCACTCAATTTATAATCAACAATAAATTGAATTGTAACTTTTTGTCTTGGCATCCCTGGGCTGTATCCTTGAAATTCTACTAATTCCATACCTTCCGAACCACGATAATATATCCACCCTGAATTTTGAAAATAGCTTTCAAACGATTCACCAATCGAAAAGAACGGATATTCATAAAGCGAACTTGTACGTACTTTTTGTATAATATCTCGATCAGTCGGAAAAAAGAAATGACTGAAAAAAATACTAGCAACTGCTAAAATAGTAACGATTGTTGCTCCCATTTTACTCGTTCCACCACTATCACGGATGAGATAATTTTCAACCGATTCATCTTTAATTCCCCGTGCTTTTATTCGATATATACGCCTTTCTGCAAATTGATAAAATAATCCATTTGCAAAAATCCCCATCCCAAATAGAATGAAAACAAGTAATAAAAACGTGAGAGGCACCATATTAATGATTGGCAATGCTACGTTGAACCCCATATAATAAGAAAATGCATCACATGCTACTAATAACAGTATAAATAAAGCAGCAGGTAAATAATACTTACGATATCCAAGCCAACCTACATTGAAAATAGCAGCCAAGCCATTCCAGCTCCACCTAGCAATTCGCTTATTCTCAAGCTCCCATTTTCTTTTGTAATATGGATATTGTCTCCCTACATATACTTCTAATTCTTTGTCTATTAGCGAGCTTTCTTCACCTTGTTCGTTATGCAAGTTTCGTTGACAATTTGCACAATTCAGCTGATCATTAATACAAGGTCGCCCACAATTTATACATTTCAAAACAATCCCTCTTTCCATCCATACTTCATTTTAAAATGCCTTCATGCTTCAATAACCACTCTTTCCTCCATAAACCACCCGCATACCCAACAAGTTTTCCACTCTTTCCTATTACACGATGACATGGAACGATAATTGAAATTGGATTCCGGCTATTTGCCCCTCCTATCGCCCGTACAGCTTTCGTATTCCCAACCTTCTCCGCAATATCTAAATATGAAGCACTTACGCCATATGGTACAGTGTAAAGTGCATCCCATACATTCTTTTGGAATGGTGTTCCTTCAGCAGACAGTGGTACAGTAAACTCTTTTCTTTTTCCTTTAAAATATTCATCCAGCTCATTTATGCATTGATCTATCATTCCATTTGTATTTTCTTCTTGTCTTTCATCAACAAATATAACAGACGTAATTCCTTCTTCGTTCGCTGTAATTTCTAACAAACCTAATTCACTATCATAATAAGCCTGGTACATATGTCATCCTCCAATTCATTACATATTATTTATTGTAACACGAATAGACGAAATTTTTCGTATAAGCGTTTTATTAGAGAAACAAAAAAGAGAATGATACAATGTAAGAAAATTCAATCAAGGGGGATATTTGATGGAGTTTTAACTTTTTTCATCTTATACAATTATAGAAGAAACTTATCTAAAGTGGAAAAAAAGAGAAATAACGGGCGCTAAATTTATGGAACTGCTAGAACTTAAGAAAAATACTTTTTATAAGATAATGAAAGAATATGAAGAGAATAAATTACAAACTAAATAAAGAATATGAGCCGAATGTTCCTTAGAGTAGGAAATTCGGCTCACTTTATATCGAAATTTGCTTAGCCTATATTTTTCGTTAAAATATGGGCGGTACCCTATATAGGAAACGAAGGTAGGTGATGTAGTAGATAGTCGCGATAAAGCATCCGATAATTATCAGGGATGGTTCGATATCTTTCTACCCAAGGCACCTAGCACAAGCATAATGAGGGTTTTCAAGCAAGCACAAACACTCACTACCAATCCGACATCTGTATATGTACCATAGTGCATAAACAGTGTTTTGGTTTTTCTAACTTACATTTTCCACCATGAAGAAATAGGAATTGCTAACTCTCCACTTAATGGAACAGTTTCACCAATTTTAGGAGTGATTAAGTTCACACCTGTTTTCTTTGCCTCTATTAATGATCGTTCTACAGGTTCTTTCCAACCATGATAAGCAAGGGTAAAGGCTCCCCAATGAATTAACATCATATTCTTCCCATTTACATCTAAATGAGCCTGTACAGCTTCTTCTGGTGTCATATGGACCCAAGACCAGCGTCTATCATATTGACCGCCTTCAATTAAAGTGATATCAAAAGGTCCGTATTTTTTTCCAATTTCCTTAAAATGTGCACCATGACCACCATCTCCGCTGGTATAGAAACGTGTATGTTTTCCAAGAATGACCCAACCACCCCATAAGGTCGTATTTCGATTAAAAATCCCTCTTCCAGCGAAATGTTTGGATGGAGTCAATACAATGGTAGAACCTTGGAACTCCGTTTCATTCCACCAATTTAGTTCTGTAATTTTTTCTTTTGTAACTCCCCATCGAATCAAGTGGGCACTTACACCGTAAGGAACGAAGAAATGACCGACCTTACTCTTTAGCTTTAGTATGGATAGATAATCTAAGTAATCGTAATGATCATGTGTAATAAGGACAGCATCAATAGGCGGCATTTCATTAATAATGTCCAACACATCTGCACTATAGCGTTTGCTTCCTGCAAAAGAAACAGGCGAAGCAATTGAACCTAGCATGGGATCTACGAGTATCTTGTTATTATCGATACTAAGTAAAAAAGCAGAATGCCCAAACCAAGTTAAACTATCTTCCTCATTTTTGATTTTGTTCCATTCAATCTGAGAAAGAGGAATGTTTCTAACTGGACTGCGGTCTTTACCACCTGAAATAGAATCTTTAATCATGGAGAAAATATCAGCTGCACTCATGTTCCTCTTTGTTGGTACTTGATTGACAAATTTCCCATTAACATAATTATTTGTTTTTTTATATATTTCTTTTTGCTCTTTACTTGGGTTTCCGCCAAATAAGGGATATAAGTTTAAAAACAATGAAACTGTAATACATACTACACCTAAAAATATGAATAAATTAATCATTTTTTTCTTTATGAATTCCTTCCCTTTTGGGGTAATGTTGAGTGGGAACTGACCCTCACGTTCCCACTCTTAATATAAAAAGCTATTGGGTTCAACCGATTACAAATTTTTAGCGGAAAAATATGTTAACCTTTCCACCGCTTGGTCAACATATTTTGTTATATCATAAAGAGTTACATGTGTCACCTAGTGAATCAATTCAAAGGAAAGGGTTCAATCCATAACCTTGTTTAGACCGGATATCCGCCTGTTGGCGGTGGCCAAGCACTAAATAATCTGCGAATCAGTACAATTTCTCCTAAATGGTAGGAGTTGTGAGATGCAATATTGCGTAGCACACCGCCTGGGGTTTCACCAGGCCAGCTCTCCAATGGTTTGTCCACTTGAACAGTTTGGGCAATCGTGCATGCCTGTTCAATCCCCTGAAGGAAATACTGAATAGTCTGTTTCCACTCTTCCTCACTGCTAGGACATTCTTCTTCAGGCCAGCTCTCTCTCACATGGACAGGCAGTGTAGTTTTTTTGTCCTGAGCGGCTAATAAGAGAAAATCTTGCCAATAGGTCATGTGTTTCACTAATTGATAAATAGAATAAGGCAGCTCCACTCTGTGTTTTCCCGCAAGAACCACGTCTATATCCGACAAAGCATTCTTGATTGGGAAGATGTCCTCGTTCTCCCCTTAACGATTTTACTAATGCCGCGCTAAACGCTTTATTTGATTGCTCCATAATAATCGACTCACATCCTGTTTTATTTTCTAATTTGCTTAGTTAATTGCTCCGTTTCTTTTATGAACATTACGAGAAAAAAATATCAAGAATCACCGATTTCTTAACGTACAATTTTCTTTTTTTATTCGTATCAAGCCTATAGCCTTTTTCTTTTATCTATCATAAAAGAAAAAGGCTATGTTTTAAATTATTCTACTATTTGAAATGGCTTTGTTTGAGATACTTTCATCATTTTCATACGAGCAAATCGCTCATCTAAATTATTTTCAAGTACCCATTCATGATGTGTTTCTGCAACCATCGGCTTATCATCAACAGAAATACCTTCCCATTCAAAATCTACGGAAACATTTATTGTATTATCCGCATTTTCTGTAACTGAGAGATTTTTCGGATAATGTCCACTTTGTTTCACTTGATTCGAAGCAGTTACCAACCATTCGTTAAATCCTTCTAATGTATCGATTTTAGAACCTGTACTTAAATTCAACTCAAATTGTTCTGCTAGTAATTCTTTGAATTTGTCACCGTTCACACATGCTGTTTCCATTAAATATAACCAATAATGCATAAATGATTTGGCTCTATTGTCTACATAGGCAGATGTAAATTGTGGATTTTCTACATTACCGATTGGCTCTATATGGACCTTTGTAAAAAGAGGTAAGTCATTCCCCCTAAGTTTCAGGATTGTCGAATAATGAATTCTGTAGCTGTATCTACTATCATCTGGGCGTATATTTTGATAAAGAATATCTGCTTCTAATGAAAGTTCTTCATCGTTCAACTGTTTGATTGATGTGTTTTCAACATGATGCGCATTTTGCCATCCTTCAAACATTTTTAATCTATCTTCTAAACCAATTTTACCTTTAGTAGTTCCAGCTTGAGATGAAATTTCAATTTCATCCCCTAAAATGTCTAACTGGTTTTCTAGACGAGCTTTGTTAAATGGGACTTCATATACTTGATACCAACGATAGTATTGTGTGAATGCCAAATGATTATTTTGAATGTCTTTAAATTTCCCCATGTTTTTTACGCTCCTTTAAGGTCTAAAATTTCAAGTTGGGTACACAAAATTATTTTCTTGTTCTCGTCACATACGGAAAAATTGGATCTCTTAATTGGAACTCATACGTTTCTCCATTCACAATTCCAACAACCTTCTCGCTATCATACAGATCTAACATAAATCCAGCCATTTCTTTTGCCGTATGAAATTTAGGAATTACACCTTCATATTGGAATTCATCTGCATCCACAGAACGTTTAGCAAATTCCGTTTCAGTTGCAGCAGGAGCCAAGACTTTTGCTTGCATTGCTGCCCCTTTTCCTGTCAATTCTTGTGCTAGACCTTCTGTAAAGGCACTTACATAGAACTTTGTCGCGCAGTATGTCACAGCATCGGCAACAATCAGGTATCCTCCTCCTGAAGAAATATTGATAATTTGCGTTCCTTCAACATTTGCATAGTCACGTACATAAAGAGAGGACAGAACGGTTAATGCTTCAATATTCAAGTGAAGCATCGTCTCAATTTTATTTAAATTTTGTTCCCCAACCGAAGCAAAGTTTCCAAACCCAGCATTGTTAATCCAGGTCTCAATTTGATAATCATGAAGACTTTCGTAGAATTCATAAACATTTGCAGTAACAGATAAGTCTACGTTCCGAATGACAACATCCAGGTCTGCGTTAATGTCAGCCACTTTTGATTTTAGCTTTTCCAATTCCTCCGTTCTGCGAGCTGCTACGATTAAGTTTTTTCCGCGAGCCGCAAAAGCAAGAGCCGTTTCATACCCAATTCCTGAACTGGCACCTGTAATAACTGTATATTTCATATAAATTCCTCCTGAATTTTATCCAATTGATTTGATTGTGAATGAACTATGAGTTGATTATAATGATTAGAGTAAACTCTAAGTCAAGAAAAATTAATGTGGAGGTTTCTTATGCACACCATTGGTGAAGTGGCTAAAATTTTAGAGATAAGTACACATACATTGCGGTATTACGAAAAGGAAAAAATTATAATTCCTGGTCGTAATGCCAGCGGAGACAGACGATATAACGATTCTCATATTAAATGGCTGCAATTTGTTATCAAGTTAAAAGAAACACAAATGCCTATTGCGAAAATAAAGAAGTATGCTTCATTAGTTTTAGAAGGAGAACATACCGCACTAGAGCGGTTAAGCCTTTTAGAAGAACATAAACACTCTATTAAGAAACAAATCAGAACGTTAAAAGCTGCGGATGAGATGCTTGAATATAAAATTGCGGCTTACAAAGATTTCATCAGTAAACGAGATTAGATGCAGGCTCTATAAGGGCGATCGCCACATCTCCATGGGGTAGAATGGGCATCCGTCAATTTTGGAGTAATCATCTGTCCAATAAATATAAAAATAAAAACAACCGATTCCTTAACGTACAAGGAATCGGTTGTTTTGTGTCTAAATTGTGTCTAAACGTACAATTTTCTTTTTTTGATATGGTGACCCCACATCCATCAACTTAAGGATTTAGACTATTCTTGACGTTAAAAGCACGTTACTATTCTTTTATATTAACGAGAAAGAGTGACGTACTTTTTATGCATAATTTCAGTGTACACAATGACATTATTTTTTGCACCAGAACCGGATAAACTACTGGTGTGCTATATTAATCTCCACTTTCCTCGTTATTACAAGCTAATAATGGTTCGTACATCATTATAGCGTGATTCTCCGTTACATATTGATCTTCTACAAACTGTTTCTGTTGGCTATATACTCTACGTTGAATAACATTGTGTCGTATATAACCACCCCAGTATGCAGATTGGATTGAGTGTTCTTTTTCATAAACTTCATATTGATAAAGCTGCGGATAGGCTGTTCTCCATTCACCAACTAAATGTTTATCTGTGATATAAAGGTGAAGTTGATACGATTGGTCCGTTTCATTTTTAATTTGCAAGTCCAAATAGTTATAGGAACAAGTCGCTCCGCTTCCAAACGGCTGGGTCCGCTTGGAATCAGGAAAGACATCAAAGCTATGACGATATCGCTCTGTTACTGTCAGTGGTGTATGTAAGGTCATCCAATATATTAAATTTGAAAGCTGACAAAGTCCCCCTCCAATGCCTGCTTGAAAAGATCCATAGTGTAATATCATACCTTCTACATACCCTTTTCTCCTAGTAGGCTTACCTATTAAACGCCAGTAAGAGAATGTTTCTCCCGGTCTAATGACGATACCATCTAGCTGTTTAATGGCAATCTTTAAATTAACAACTTTATTCTGTTGATACCACATATCTACATCCTTGAGCTTACGAAGTAGTATCGTTCGGTGCTGAATCGCTGTACAGGGTAACTTTTCTTGTTGTAAAGTTTTTGCGTATGTTTTTCCGTCTGCTAACCACTGGATGTACCTCTTTGTAGAGTAATACCATGTTCCTAGCATAATACGATACTTAGACCGCTGTTTAGGACGTAAGTTCACTATATTCATTTTATTTTCTCTCTCAATCGTTTTCATATTTTGACCTGGTCAAGAAAAACTAGTACACTATTTTCTATTTCAGCATGGAAAGCATAACCTTTTCTAATTCAGCTTTATTTAAAATACTAACGGTGATTACTATTTGATACGCACTTTTTCCATCTTTCGCAGGAACAATCATTTTCATTCCTGTTATATTACTATCACTGGACTTACCAAAGGTCACTTGGTTTCCACCAATCATCTCCATACCTTGTACAAACTGTAGTTCATATTCTTCAAACATATGGAATCCTTTTCTATTCCAAGGATCTTTTTTCGCTCCTAGGACTTCTGATTGTTCGATGATGATTTGACCATCATCTCCATCTATATATTCAGTTCTAACTACAAGATTTGGTTTCTCTATTGTAATGTCTGAGTCAACCTGTTCTTTCACTAGATGGTATCCTTCTGGCATATAATTTGGTTTTTTTATTGGAAAATCAACTAGTTTTTTCGCATCTTCTATTGTAGATGGGAAATGTTTTCTAACTTTTTCCCAAAGTGGACCTTGAGAATTCCCGTTTGTTTCTAGTTTATTTTGTTCTTCTTCATTTAACATCTCCCCTAAAGCTATTTCTTTTTTTTCGAGACTAAACCAATCTTCTTGCAATTTCACTAATGTATCAAATTCTTTTTTTGTCAAAAACTTTTTAGCCGCTGCTATTTTGTCAATCATTTCTTTATATTGTTCTTCTGAAATCTTTAATTCTGCATGTGCCTGTTCTTTTGTACCGACTATCTTTTCTACAACTGTATGAATAGAAACATCTTCTTCTTTTTTGGTTTCTTTTGTTTTGATTTTTTCTAATGTTTGTTCTTTCTGATGCTTATTTGACTCATCTGCACGTGCATTTAATAAAGAGAAGGATGATACAGCGATAAAAGCAACAACTCCAAATGCAGACCAACGATAAGAGTTCTTTTTGAACTTTTTAATCATAAGAATTCTCCTTTTTAATGTTCTTCTATTTCTACTTAAGTTTGCTAAGCCTGGCACTTGATAATAACTTGAGTAATGTTCTAAAAGACTAATAACGGTATGACCATATGCAATTTGTTCCTCTGAATCTATAAATGTAAGAGCAAACGCATCGCATGCCAGTTCCTGATCCTCCCGCATGCATGCGTAGGCATACCAAAGAATTGGGTTAAACCAATTTAGAATGAGTAAGCCATGCATAAGCCAATTTACTCCAACATCTCTTCGTTTGATGTGAGCCAATTCATGATGAAAAATGTATCGCAACTGTTGCTCATCTAGTACTTTCATATGTACACTTGACAATAGCACCTTTGGCCGAATAAATCCGAACACAGTTGGACTTGAAATCTTCCCAGCCAAAAGTAGTGGGATATCCTGTTGAACGGACATAGATTGTTTGCAGTTCTTAAAGATTTTAACAATTCTTTGTTCTGTAATTACAGGTTGTTTTTTTATGTAGAGTAATAAACGCCTATTCATAATGATGGTAGTAAAGCCCAGAATGATAACCACAGCAAGCCAAATATATAAAAGGATTGTATAAAATGAAAACGTCTCATCATCTTGCTTTTCATTATTGTGCGTTTGTTTCTTACTTTCCTCAGCTTTTTGTGTTGGACTAGATGTATAGGTATCTTCATTTGTGATTACCTTTGTATCACCTATATCTGCCGATCCTTGCATAAGTTCTTTTGTAGGAGAAACAGTTACAGGGTCTTGGTGAAAGATAACTGGAGTTCCATTACTGTACGAAAGGATAGAATAGATACTATAGGAACTATCTGGTGACCATGGCAATAAAAGTCTTACAATTAATATCATCCATAATAGATACTGCCATCGTGGGGTTAACTTATTTCTAAGTAAGATTTTTACACATAAGATTAGACCAACTAATATACTTGCCATAATGGAGGTTTCTATCACCCAATCAAAAAAGCGAGGTAGATAGACGTTTACAAACATATCTATCATTATGATCTATCCTTCCTCTGATTTTCCTCATTCTTCTCATCCAGAATTCGTTTAAGTTCGTTAATGTCTTCTGAAGACAGCTTTTCTTCTTTTAAGAAATTCACAAGTAAAGGTTTAAATGCTGCACCATAGAACCGTTTGAGTAAGGATTTTGTTTCTACTTGTAAATAACTATCTTGCGACACCAAAGGATAATAGGCATACATACGCCCTTTGTCTTGATGGTAAGAAACAGCTTCTTTGTGGACTAATCGATTAATAAGCGTTCGAATCGTCTTCGGTTTCCAGTCCATCGTTACCTCTAGCGCTTCAATCACTTCATTCGCCGTTTGAGGAGATTTTGACCAAAGAACTTTCATAACTTCTAATTCAGCTTCCGATATTTTAGGTAATTCTTTCATTATATAAAATTCCACCCCTTGTATTACATTTGTAATCTACAAATCAATATTACGAATGTAATCCTTAATTGTCAACCATATTTTGGGTTTGTAAATACATTTTCATGAAAATTAAGAAATTAACCCCAAAAAACAATGAAAATACGCTATTCTTTTTGTAGAAATATACAGAAAGGATGGCGTTTTTGTATGAATCTATCGATTCAAGATGAGTTTCACTTGTTCGCTGAAGAACTACAGCGATATCTATCTCCACATATTCTTCAACAACTTGCACAAGAGACAGGTTTTGTAAAACGTAAAAGTAAGTATGGCGCACGAGATTTGGCTGCTTTATGTATCTGGATTAGTCAACAGGTAGCAAGCGATTCTCTTACTCGATTATGTAGTCAGCTTTATGCAAATACAGCTACACTTATGAGTCCTGAAGGACTTAATCAACGTTTTAACCGATGCGCTGTTTTCTTTCTACAGCGGGTATTTTCCCTTTTAATCAAAAGCAAACTAAACGATTCGTCTCAAATCCTAAACCAATACACTTCTTATTTTCAACGTATACGTATTTTAGATGCTACTATTTTTCAAGTACCCAACCATTTAGCCCCTATTTATCCTGGTTCAGGAGGATGTGCACAAACAGCTGGTATTAAGATTCAACTAGAGTATGATTTACATAGTGGGAAATTCCTCAATTTCCAAATGGAACCAGGTAAAAATAATGATAAAACCTTTGGTACAGAATGTTTGGATACCCTACGACCAGGAAATTTATGTATTCGAGATTTAGGATACTTTTCTCTAAAAGATTTAGACCAGATGGATCAACGAGGGGTATTCTATGTTTCACGGTTGAAATTAAATAATAGAGTATATGTGAAAAATGAATCTCCAGAATTCTTTCGGGATGGGACAGTAAAAAAGCAATCTTTATATGCTTTACTTGACCTTGAACATATCATGCATCAGATAAAACCGGGAGATACTTATGAAATTCGAAATGCCTATGTTGGACAACAAAAATTACCCTCACGAGTTGTAATATACAGACTCACATCAACTCAAGTTCATAAACGTAGGAAACAGCAAACTTATGTTGAAAAGAAAAAAGGGGTTACATACTCTGAAAAAAGTAAACGTTTAACAGAAATCAATGTTTATATTACCAACATCCCATGGGAAATTGTTCCGATGGAACATGTTCACGAGATTTACTCTCTACGTTGGCAAATAGAGATTGTATTTAAACTCTTTTTGGTATCAATCATTGTCACAATATTAAGCGAGAGCGTCTAGAATGTCATCTTTATGGACAGTTAATCGCTATTTTTCTTTGTTCTTCCACTATGTTCAAAATGCGACAGCTGTTACTACAAAAAAAACAAAAAGAATTAAGTGAATATAAAGCAATTTATATGATTCAAGATCATCTGTACTTAGTATATGAAGCTATACAACAAGACACCCAAGAAGTATCAAAAATTTCCCTTCGTCTGTTTGACCTCTTACAGAAAAACGGACGGAAATCCCATCGATATGAGAAAAAGACAGTCTTTGATATTTTAGGCGTTGTTTATCAGTGCACTGTATCCAATCAAAAGCAGAAAACTGCATAACCTTTAAAAATACACCTTATCAAGGTTTATTTGGAATGCGTATTTTTAAAAACAAAGAAATAAAATATCAAGCATGTAGGCAACAAGAACGGAAGTTCATGGAATACCCAACCTTAGCTTGATGGGCATGTATGGTGACCCCTATTAAAGGATTCTAAATATGTTTTGATCAAACTTTTTATAAAAACATATGCTGTATACAAAAATGGCTTCAATTTATTAGCTGTAATGAGGGATAAAAGTGGAATTAAGATCATAAATTGTCGTGATAAAAGGAGTGGCTCCCCACTCCTCTTTCATTTTAGTATAAGTGTTAAACAACATGTATTTAATGTTAATTCAAGCCTAAAACTCTATTTCTTTTGTCTTTCAGTAAAAGTTATTCTTCTCGGTTTTACTTATTTTATTTCTATAATATCGTTTGAACTATAAATATGAATACCAGATTCTTCACGCAGCGCTGTTATATACATTCCTTTCGCCACATCTTTAGCTGAAATTGGTTTATACTTTTTAAAAGCCCCTTTAAATATAAACGGAAGAATACGAGATAATTTCTCAGCCATTCTTTCCCCAAAGCGATATTCTTGTCGATTTCCAACTAATAATGACGGCCTGAAAATATGTATGCCACCAATAACTAGCTTTTTCAGCTCCTCTTCCATTTTCCCCTTCACTTGCGAGTAAAAGAAAAATGATTTAGGTTTTGCTCCCATTGATGAAATAACAAGAAAATTTTGCACGCCTTGTTTTTCAGCTAAGCAGGCAGCTCGTATCGTATATTCATAATCTACTTTTTTAAAATTCGCCTTCGACTTCGCTTTTTTTATCGTTGTTCCTAAGCAACTAAAAACATCATCTACTGCAAAAAATTCTTTATATTCCTCTAATACTGAAAAATCCACCTGTTTCTGTTGCAATTTCTCATGCTGTAATTGTAATGGTTCCCTTACAAAAATAGTAACCGAATCGTAGTAATCTGAGTCAAGTAATAGTCGCGTTATTTCTTGTCCAACTAACCCACTTGCGCCAAGTACTAACGCTGTTCGCTTATTCATATATGTGTATACCTCTTTATTTACTATTCTCTCCTATAGCTAATCGTCGCTAACAGGAGTTTCCGTTCTCCCATTTTATCATAAGTAAAGCACTATGCGTATGCATAGTGCTTTACTTACTCTTTTTTCTTTTCTTTTTCTTCCGCTGGCAATTTCGTAATTGTTGTAGCATCTCCTAAATTACTTATTAATCTCCTTAAAAAAATTAAAACAAAAGATAATGGCAATACTACGGCAAGTATTAATAAGATAGCCTCCATGAAGTAACCCAAGCACTCATCCCCTTTTTTTCTGCTCCCTCCCAATATATGAAAGTAACATTGTCACATATGCACCCATCATAAAAATTAATACCGTTCTTTTTGACAAATTTATAACAAAAACAAATCGTAATGATTATTATTTATTGCAACTTTCATAAAGATGTATTATACTAGGCTCGCAAACTAAAACGTAATTATTCCGTTTTGTATTAAAACGATATTTTTCTTCTATAATTGGGGAAGATATATCCGTAAAAAAGAAAAGAGGAGAACTTCATGCTTAAAAAATTGACTATATTTTCATTCTTACTTATTTTCACTTTAATTTTTACTGGCTGCTCAAATAAAAAAGAAGATACTGCCAAGAAAGATGGAAAACTAACTGTTTATACAACCATTTTCCCACTTGCTGATTTCACAAAAAAAATCGGTGGTGATTATGTAAATGTAGAAGCAATTTACCCACCTGGTGCAGATTCTCATACATTTGAACCGAGTCAAAAACAGACTGTACAAATCGCAAAAGCCGATTTATTCGTTTATAATGGGGCAGAATTAGAACCATTTGCCGAAAAAATGGAAAAATCATTAAAAAAAGAAAACGTAAAAGTTGTAAATGCATCTAAAGATATAGAACTTCGTGCTTCATCTGAAGAAGAGCAGCACGATCATGGAGACGGTCATAAAGAAGATGAACATCACCATGATAAAGACCCACACGTTTGGATAGATCCTACTCTGGCGATGAAACAAGCAGAAAAAATTAAAAATGCACTTGTAGAATTACAACCTGAACATAAAAAAGAGTTCGAAAAAAACTTCGCAGCACTACAAACAAAATTTACTGATTTAGACGATCAATTTAAAGCTGTTGTTGCAAATGCAAAAACGAAAGAAATATTAGTTTCACATGCAGCTTATGGCTACTGGGAACAACGCTACGGTCTAAAACAAATTCCAATCGCTGGAATTTCAGCATCTGATGAACCATCTCAAAAACAGCTTGCTGACATTACAAAAACAGTAAAAGAACACGGTTTAAAATATATTTTATTTGAGACATTCTCTACTCCAAAAGTAGCATCAGTTATTCAAAAAGAAACAGGTACAAAAATTTTACGCTTAAATCACCTTGCTACTATTTCTGAGGATGATGCAAAGAACAATAAAGATTACTTCACATTAATGGAAGAAAACGTAAATACTTTAAAAGAAGCAACAAACTAATCAACTATATTTTCTAGGCAGCTGAATATATCATTCAGCTGCCTTTTTATGTATTTACCCTTGACTTGACCGAAATAACAAGTAAAATTATCCATATTAGCTTTTAAGCTATAATAATTTAGAAGGTGAGTTGGAACTATGAATCTTCACATTTGTGAAGTAACAGTAAATAATTGGCGTTCAATTGCTGCTTTAGACGTAGCAAAAGACCAGCAGCAATTTATTGAAAGCAATGCGTTTTCTTTAGCAGAATCATTATATGAAGAAAACGGAACGTCATTGGGATTATATGATGAAGAAACACTTGTTGGATATGCAATGTACGGTTGGTATTCCCAAAAACATGAAAGCGTATGGTTAGATCGTTTTATGATTGACCAACAATTTCAAGGAAAAGGATATGCAAAACGTTTCCTTCGCTTATTAATCCAATTCTTACAACAAAAATTTGAATGTAAAAAAATTAATTTAAGTCTACATCCAGACAACAAACTTGCAATGGGACTATATGAATCATTTGGATTTCGCTTAAATGGTGATATTGATGATGAGGGCCCAGTTGTAGGTGTTGTAATGGAATTGCTTATAGATGAAAATACAAGCCTGTGAAAACAGGCTTTTTATAATTCACTCATATATCTTTTGAAACTAAAAAAATAAGCCTGCGATTTACGCAGGCTTACTTCACACACTCTTGAAAATGTTCTTGAAACCATTCTTTATTAATATCTTTTCCGATGAAAACTACTTCACTTACTCGTTTTTCACCTTCTTGCCACTCTCTATCGTACGAAGCAGCAAATAATGTATGTACACCTTGGAAAACGATGCGTTTATCTACTCCATCAATAGATAAAATTCCTTTGTAACGATATAAATACTCCCCTAGCTCTTGAACAACAGCTGACATCCACTCATTCAGTTTTTGTAAATCTAACGGGCGCTCTTCGCGTAATACAAATGATTTTATACCTTCTAGATGGTTATGTTCTTTATGAGGGTAAATTTGTAACGTATCTTTCGTTTTAAATGTTTGTATTTGTAGTAATGATGGAATATCTACTTCACAGTTAGTCGTCTCAATTAATTTTGCAGTTGGATTAATTCCTTGCAGTTCATGTAAGAGATTTTCCTTTTCACTTTCGTCAATTAAATCTAATTTATTTACTAAAACGACATCAGCAAATGCAATTTGTTCCTTTGCCTCTAGCCCTTTTTCAAAATGTTTATGTATATGATAACTATCTACTACCGTTACAACACCGTTAATTTGATATGCAGATTGAATAACAGGATCTAAAAAGAATGTTTGAATAATCGGACCTGGATTTGCAAGGCCAGTCGTTTCAATTACTAAACCATCAAAATCCATTTTCCCTTCTGCTTTTACATCCAGTAATTGTTTTAAAGCAACGAGTAAATCTTCACGTACAGTACAGCATAGACAACCGTTTGTCATCTCCATAATTTCTTCTTCAACGTTCATAATCAATTGATTATCGATACCAATTTGCCCTATTTCATTTACAATCACTGCTAATTTCTTACCGTGATCCTCTGATAAAATCCGATTTAATAATGTCGTTTTCCCTGATCCAAGAAAACCAGTTAATATTGTTACTGGAATCATTCCTTACCTCTCCTTATAGCTATATGTTTCTACATTATAGCATATAGAGAAAAACGTTTTTGTAGCAAAACATATTTATTGTATGTACAACCGGGTAACTATATAATAATATGTAGCAAGAAAGCCTTTTCAAAAACATTATCATTCATCAAGGGGGTACTTATAATGGAACGAGTTCAAATGGCCGAAACACTAGAATTTTCTCGTATTATTCAAGGGTTTTGGCGTTTAGCAGAATGGAATATGACGAAACAAGAATTACTTTCTTTTATTGAATCTTGTATGGATATGGGAGTTACTACTTTTGATCACGCTGACATTTATGGCGGATATACATGTGAAGGATTGTTTGGAGAAGCGTTACAATTAAAGCCTTCCTTACGCGAAAACATGCAAATTGTCACAAAATGTGGAATCGCTCCCCCATCACCAAAATTTCCAAATCGATATGTCGCTCACTACAACACGAGTGCTGAACATATCATAAAGAGCGCGGAGGATTCATTACAAAACTTACATACAGATTATATTGATGTATTGCTCATTCATCGTCCTGATCCATTCACGGACCCAAATGAAGTGGCAGAAGCGTTCTCACGCTTAAAGCAAGAAGGAAAGGTTCGTCACTTCGGTGTATCTAACTTTTTACCTTCACAGTTTAATATGTTGAGTTCATATTTAGATTTCCCGCTCATTACAAATCAAATTGAAGTATCTGCAATGCAGCTCGAACATTTTGAAAAAGGTACTATTGCTTTATGCCAAGAAAAACGAATCAATCCTATGATTTGGTCTCCTCTTGCTGGTGGAGAAATCTTTACTGGCCAAACTGAACGTGCTGTACGTTTACGTGAAACACTGCAAAAAGTTGCTACTGAGCTAGGCGTTGATAGCATTGATACTGTTATGTATGCATGGTTACTTGCTCATCCAGCTAAAATAATGCCAATTGTTGGCTCTGGCAAATTAGATCGAGTAAAAACGGCTACAATGGCAACAAAAGTTAACTTAGATCGCCAACAATGGTTTACAATTTTCGAAAGCTCTAACGGACATCCTGTACCATAATAAACAATTTAAAAAGAAGAGCTACTACTTATAGCTCTTCTTTCTCGTATGTATTTCTCGTCATTGCAAATACACACATATCTCTTAATCCATTCCCATCTACCGCAACACTCGCACTTTCTAAAATACCTTCTAATTTAAAGCCTAATTTCTCAGGTATCGCTCTACTCTTCTTATTTTGAGTATCACAACGAATTTCTACACGGTTTGCTTTCAGTTCAACGAAAGCATAATCCAATATACCTTTTGCCGCCTCTACCATATAGCCTTTCCCACTAAACCTTGAATCTATCCAATACCCAATTTCAAATTGAGGTATGTCCCAAATAATACGATGTAATCCAGAAGAGGCAATAAATTCACCTGTTTCTTTCGAAAACACTAGTAATCTCAAATCTTCTCTCTGCAAAAATTGAATATGCGATTTTCTTATACTCTCTTCTATTTCTTCCTCTGTTTGCTCTTTTTGCGCAAAGACCATCCAAGGCTTTAATTCTTTCATTGAAGCTTGAATCACTTCATATACAACCTTACCATCACCTGGTTTTGGCATTCGAATAATGAGCCTTTCGGTATAAAATTCAGTAGGAAAATCGAATAATAACGGATTCACTATAAACACTCCCTATAGATCTTTTATATATAATAATATCCATCTCAAGTTATATAGTAAATAATTTTCTGAATTTTATAGTTTTTACTCATTCACCTCTACCGCTACACAAACCCCAGATTCAATTGCACCTTGAATCCATCCGTGATATAACGTTGTGTGATCTCCGGCAAAGTATATTCTCCCTTCTGGTTTTACAATCGCTGGTTGAAGTTCAGATTCTTGACCAGCTTGAAAAAGTGCGAACCCTCCAAGCGCATATGGATCCAATGTCCAACTTTTGGATATTCCAGACATAAATTCATCATATACTTGACCACCTAATATTGTTGCTAAATTTTGTAGTGTGTAATAGATGCGATCACCTTTTGATAAACCATCCCATAGTAATGCATCGTATGACCACGTATAACTCCCTAGCATAATGGCTGGCCCTTTTGAACCGATTCCATGACTTGGATAATAGGCGTAACGAATTGGCAAATCAGTTATAATTCTGCCGCCTAATTGCCCTTGTTCTTCCCAAAATCGGCTTTTAAATTGAATTCCTATTTTCGTCGCAGGCATATAATGCAATTCACGAATTGCCTTCCATTTCGCATGAGATATAGAATCAAATGGCTCTACTTCCACAAAACGCATTGTCGAAAACGGAATCGTAACAATAACTAAATCCCCTGTAATACTACTATATTCAAAAGTTTCCTCATTCCGATAGTAAGCTGTCACACCATTATCATGTTGATGTAACTTCATTAATTTTTGATTATATATAATATTTTCTTCTAATTGTGGTAAAAAAGACTTTGGTAATCTATCATTTCCACCTATTATTTCACAAAATCCGCTCTCCTCTTGCATAATGTATAAAAAACGTAACGTCTCAACGAATGACCTTTCTAAAAAGCCTTCTAAATCTAATAGAACACCAATCATCTCAATCGTTACTGGCGAAAAATACGTATTATATTGATAAGGATGATACTTTAAAAATTGCCCTGTAGAATATTTCCCAAAATCCTTTACTACAATATCCCAATTTTTTTCTGGATTTCTTTTAATAAAATTTATAATTGGCTGTACCGCTAATAATAATAGGTCCTCCGACGTTTTCCCCTCTTCGTTCATTTCCACCGGATACTTTAAAATACTTGGGTCCTTTTCATATTGTTTCAACGTTGTTTTCCGACCATTTACGTATATAATATCAGTCTCATTCCTATTAATAAAAGGGCTCACCTGTAGCCCAAACTTTCTTATATATGCCATCGTTAATTTGTGCGAATACGGAATTCTCATCGCTCCAACATCTAAATATAATCCGGTATCTTCCATCCTAACTGTCTCTATGCGGCCACCTACACGGTTGTTCGCTTCAAAAATCTTCACTTCATGCCCTACTGCTTTTAATAAAGATGCCGAAACTAATCCAGCCATACCAGCCCCTACTACAATGATTTGTTTCGGACGTGTCGTCTTCTTTAATCCCTTATTTATAACTTTTAACGTTTCATCCATCTCAGTGTTATACATTATATCTTTCTGCACAATTCCACCCCTTACTTCATGAAATACGAATTAGTGGTTTAGTGCATTTTATTCATAAATTCACTTAAACATAACACCGCCACAATTTGAAAATTCACTAAAAATACATAAGGTGCAGCTCTCCCCCTACCACATGCTTCATATTATAAACATACAGATAGTAACTGTAAGGAAAGGGTGGATACACATGAAACGTACTTACGATTATCATGCTACAAAAAAACATTTAGAATTAAAGAAACAGCAGCTATGTAAAAAACTCACTAGCGTTAAACTAACTGAAGAAGAACGCAAGCAAATACATTTAGAAATTGATAACTACGAATATATATTAAACTTAATCGAAATGAATCATTATGAACGAGGATTTTCTCGTTAAAAGCGGATATAATATAATCCTCTTTTTTGTGTGAGCATTTCACTACGCATTTTTCGTAAGTAAATATATAATAGAATGTACATTAAGATTGAGAGGTATATTCTATGATTAAATTAAGTGTTTTAGACCAATCACCTATTTCTGATGGCAGCACAGCAGCTGAAGCTTTTTCACATACAGTAACACTTGCGCAAGAAGTTGAAAAACTAGGATTTACACGTTTTTGGGTATCCGAGCACCATAATTCAGTTAGCTTAGCTGGTTCAAGTCCAGAAATACTCATTTCACATATTGCTGCGAAAACTGATTGTATTAGAGTTGGTTCTGGTGGTGTTATGCTTCCACATTATAGTCCATATAAAGTTGCCGAGAATTTCCGCGTTTTAGAAGCACTTTATCCAAACCGCATCGACCTTGGTGTCGGGAGAGCACCTGGTGGTATGCCGATAGCAACTCGCGCACTTCAAGAAGGTAAAATGGTCTCACTTGATCAATATCCAGAACAAATTGCAGATGTTACTATGTACTTACATGATCAAGTACCAGAAAACCATCATTATGCAAACTTAAAGGCTACTCCAGTTATCCCAACATCTCCTGAAATGTGGATGCTCGGTTCTAGCGGAGAAAGTGCAATGATTGCCGCAAAGCAAGGAGCTTCTTTTGCATTTGCACAGTTCATTAATGGATACGGTGGGCCTGAAGTAATGAAGGCTTATCAAGAACAATTCCAACCTTCTTTTTTAGGTGATAAACAAAAATCAATCGTATCTATTTTTGTTATTTGTGGAGAAACAAATGAAGAAGCGGAGAAGATTGCATCAAGTCTTGATTTATCTATTTTACTATTAGAGCAAGGCAAACGGACTACTGGTACTCCGTCTATCGAAACCGCTCAAAACTATTCGTATAGTGCTTATGATTTATTCCGCATTAAGGAAAATCGCCAACGTATGATTGTCGGTGATCCGTCTTCTGTAAAAGA
Organism: Bacillus cereus group sp. BfR-BA-01316; assembly: GCF_022664195.1. Classification (NCBI taxonomy): domain Bacteria; kingdom Bacillati; phylum Bacillota; class Bacilli; order Caryophanales; family Bacillaceae; genus Bacillus; species Bacillus cereus group sp. BfR-BA-01316. The sequence goes on along the minus strand of NZ_JAKUGX010000006.1, from coordinate 99,961 downwards.
AAAAATAGTAAACTTAAGCAAAGCATACAATACTGACGAATTTATGATTGTCACAATTACTCATCAATTTGAAGATAAACTAAATTCTTATCGCTTATTAGCAAATGCTTTTAATTTATCCCGCATTAACGGTTAGTAAGACTCCCACCTCAAAATTTGGCGCAGGCGCGGAAGCTAGGTGGGAGATTAACCGTCCGTAAAAGCCCGATTGGTATGGGCTAATAATTAGTGGAGGATGGACACCCCCTCACTAATTAAAGTTTCACTTTATAGTTGTAAAAGGGAGATACATCAACTACGATGTATCTCCCTTTTACAACTACTTATTGTTTTCACTTCCTATATATTCAATAGCTTCTTTTAATAACTCATCAAAATGACTAGGATAATCATGATTTAAGTTAGGCACAACTTTATACTTATGTTCTATATTCTTATCTCTTAATAATTGTACAAATTGCTGTGTGCATTCGAAACAATCTTCATCTTGATCCCCGCATACTATATATCCCTTTATATGTTTATCCTGTAGCACTCCCAGCAACTCATTCCATTCTTCAATCTCTGGAAGCCATGGTGCCATAAAAATAAAACCATCCACATCTATATCTTTTTGTAAAACAGTATATAAAGCTACTTTTGCCCCAGCAGAAAAACCACCAATAATTACATTTTCTACTTTATGATTTTCTATAAACTTATCGTAATGCTCTTTTAATTCCCTTCTTCCTCTCTCTATATCATCCCAAACAAACCCATCTGAAAACTGAATTTGCGAAGACTTTGGTAAAGCTAACGTGTAACCTTGTGTCAAAACTGATTTCCAATATGGTTCTATTATTTGTATGTTTTCTTGGTCACCATGCATGGCAATTAATAAATTCGCCTTTTTCTTGCTGTCTATATATTTCACGTCTGCTCGTTCCGTTTTCTTTGCTACTTCTTCTCTTTCTTTACATAATTGAACCATTTCATGAAATTCTTCAAATTTATGTAGTGGTTTTAAATCGTCGTCGGAAATTAAATACTCATTTCCATACCAAAATCCATTCTCTATAATAGCTTCCTTCATTAAATGCAACGCTTCTTTTTCAAGTCCTGCTGCACTTGCTAATGCATATTTAAAATTATATATTTGCGCTTCATTACCTATTACACCTTTAGCATTTTTCGTTATATAAGAATACGCTTCAAAACTTCCTTTATTTGCATAACAATCTAACGTTTCATTTAATAACTTAATATAAGTCATACTATTTTTCATATAGAAATTCCCCCGTAACCTTTTATAATAATTGTTTCTCCAATATTCCTATCATTCTAGGGTCACGGTATAAGTAGGTGAATTCTACAATTCAACTTAACAATACCTGATTCTCAGAATGATATTTAATAATTAATGTATGTATACGCATAATACACCACTCCTTCCTATCCACTAATTGTAGTATAAAGTTAAATAGACTGAAAAATCAATATTTTAACAACAAAAAAAGAAAACAATATATTATTGTTCTCATAACATCTACCCACTATTCTTTCTTTTCTTGTCTGGTTTACTTGAAACTAAATAATGTTTTTCTGAAATATATAAGTTTCTTTTTAATATACGATTTAAATATGGTCCTAATTTCACTCCGCATATGAGGCGATCTTCACTATCTTCAACAATTGGGAACATTTCTTTTTCTGTTACATATTGATCTACGGCCTTTTGTACGATATCAATTTCTTTAACTAGGTTTAAATTTTCTTCTGTATGTTCAAATACCTCAAGCGTTTCCTTCGTTATCAGAAAAAAATTTGTTGGAAATGCAGGTAAATAGGGCTTTAACAAATCATAATTTACTGTGTAATCATCATTTACTAAGACTGTATAAACGATATTAGCATTCGTTTCTAGAAACTTAGCCATCGCTTGCTCTAATTCGTCTTTCGTAATTTCCCGCTCTTCTTTTCCAGTTCTGAAAAAGCGAAACATCACATCGCCTCCTTTTTACTATATTATAGCATAAAAGAAAACTGAAAAATTATAAAAAACTCTATTGAAAGAATTTTTCAATAGAGTTTTTTAATCCATTTATGTTTATCCCGATTGAAGTGGGATAATAATCAGTGGGGATGAAAAAAACCACTGATTAAAGTTTCACTTTATTTTAAGAATGCATTTAACATCCATACATGTTGTTCTAATGTCGTATGAATTGCTAATAGCATATCAGCCGACGTTTCATCATCAGATTCATCAGCTACTTCCATACCTTCTTTTAATTCTTGAATTAGTGCAGAAAAATCATTTACTAAAGTTTGTACCATTTCTTCTGCAGACTCTTTGCTTGTCCCTTCACTCACAGTTGAAGTTGCTAGATACTCTTTCATTGTCGCTAACGGTTTTCCTTCTAGCGCTAAAATACGCTCAGCTAACTCATCAATGTATGTTCCTGCTTCATTATAAAACTCTTCAAATTTTTCATGTAATGTAAAGAAGTGTGGTCCTGTCACATACCAATGATAATTATGCAGTTTCACATATAACACATTCCAGTTTGCTACCTGCTTGTTTAATACTTCAACAACATTCGTTTTCGTACTCATACAATCCACTCCTCTTATCATGTTACTATCTTTTAATGACCTAACTTCATTTTACCATACATTCCCTATTCTTCCGAATGGACAGCTTATATGTAACAAAGTTTTAACAACCTTAATATTCCCCTAATAGCATATAATTCATGTATCCTTTCAACTACTTCATATGTCTAATTGTCCAAGCTCAGACATATGCATAATAGTAAGTCAAGCTCATCATAGAAGAAAGAGGGATAACATGGATAATCAACAATGGCAAGTAGCAAAGAAAGTCGCTGCTACTTATATCGGAACGGTCGTTGGAGCTGGATTTGCTACTGGGCGAGAAATTGTTGAATTTTTTACAGTTAACGGATTGTACGGGACCATTGGCATATGTATAAGTGGATTTTTTTTTATTTGGCTCGGTACAAAAATGATGTTACTTTCATCACAAATCGGGGCATTTTCAGCGCAAGAATTTAATAAATATTTATTTGGGGATGTATTTGGAAATGTCGTAAATACTTTATTATTACTCGTATTATTTGGCGTAACTAGCGTTATGTTATCAGGAGCCGGGGCAGTATTTGAAGAACAACTCCGTCTCCCGAGACAACTTGGTATTTTTATCACAGTCATCGCCTGCCTCATTATTGGGAGCCGGGGATTACAAGGTGTTTTTGAAGTGAATACACTTGTCGTACCTATTATGATGATTTTTATTATCGGACTTGCTATTACAACCTTTATTCATGGTACAACTCCTATTATTGACACCGTTCCTACAGAAAGTTGGAATATGAAATGGATTACTAGCCCTATTACATATGTCGCATTAAATCTTTCTCTCGCCCAAAGTGTTCTCGTCCCATTGGCCAGTGAAGTAAAAGATCGAAAAGCTATTTTATGGGGTGGTATTTTAGGAGGCGCGGGGCTTTGCTTTATTTTATTATGTAGCCATTTAGCAATATTATCAGTTGAACAATTTTATCAATATAACATCCCAATGGCTGAAGTTGTAAGAAGGTTTAATGCAACTTTCCATTTTTTCTTTGTTCTTATCATTTTTGGTGAAGTATTCACAACATTAGTTGGGAATATATTCGGAATGACAAAACAAATGCAATCCATTACCGGCTGGAAAAGTAATAACATTATTTACTTCATATTACTAATTAGTTATTGCTTTAGTTTCATCGGATATAGTGAATTACTTCATATTCTATACCCTATTATCGGTTGGGCGAGCATCATTTTACTACCGATTATTGCCTTTAAACAACTTCAAAAAACATGAAAAAACATCCGTGTATACGGATGTTTTTTCATGTTCATTCACAGTCTTCACATACTTCCCAGTACGGCCCCATTTCTACTGCAAGGTATGGCTTTAATTGCAAACGAATCCTTCGACTTGGCATGCGTTCTAATACGAATTGAATGCCTTCTTCCTCTTCATCTAACTCAACTTTTGAAATAGCAATTCTTTGCATAGTAGTAATAGGGCTTCCATCTTTATATAAAGTGATTTTCACCTCATCATACTCATTAAAATACAATTCAACATTCATTTGCTTTTTTAACATTTCATCAACAATTTCATAATTATCATTTTGTTCCTGGATTATATATTTCCAGCCGCCTCTATCCAATTCTATCGGAGCAGCTTGGAATAATGTCATCAAATCCTCGTATAGCATAAGATAACCCCTCTCTTACTAAAAAACGATGAGTATTTTATATACCCTTTATCTCTATCACTATCCATGTTTATTGTACCATATATCACGAATCTTACCGCATTCATTTGCTTCATAAACACATATAAAACATATAGTATTCTTAATTCATTATCTACTCTCTACTGATAACTTATCTCTTGCCTCATTTTGAGGTAGGAGTCTTACTGCCCATCAATAGCAGGGTAAAGATTTAAGATTCTATATAAAAAAGAAGAGTGACCTTAATCACTCTCCCCTCAAAAGACTTTTCCCGTCGCTGCTAATGCTAAAACTATAATTAGCCCTGCAAATAATAGCGATACTATTAAACTAAAAATCGGTAATACTTTCTTTTCATTCTTCTTAGATAGTAACCTTAGACTAAGAATGATATTTAATGGTACAAATATAAAATAAAAATATTTAACGATTTGTAATGAGCTATTTGAAAGTGCTTTCAATACAAACACTTCAATTAAAAAAACAACAAAGAATAAAATACTTAACCAAAATGAGACATAGCTAAGCCAAGAATGTCTTTTCGTTCCCCAATACACTCCCATACTGATCTCCTTTAAACGTAGTCTATATTATATTAATTATACACCCGCTTAACAAATTCCTCTATTGTTCGACAAACATTACATACATTGAACCTCTAATCCGTTTATCAGCTAAAAGACGGTCTCTAATAGCACTAATGCTATTTTGAGGCAGCCTCCCCTTTTTATACTTTAAATCTTTCAATTAATACTTGTAACTCTTCAGCCATTTGAGATAGTGTACCAGCTGCAGAACCAATTTCCTCCATGGAAGCTAGTTGCTCCTCAGCTGACGCTGCAACACTTTGTGTACTCGTCGCATTATTTTGTGCTGTCATTGCAATTTGACCAACTGAAATAGATACTTCATTTGCACCTTTTGACATTCCATTAGCCGTTTCAACCATCGTTTTAATTTGATCAGCAATTTCATTTGTAGATTGTAAAATCTCAGTAAAATTTTGTTTCGTTTCATTTGCAATAACAAGTCCAGATTGAACTTCTTCATTTACATTATTCATAGATTTTACTGTCTTACTCATATCATCTTGTATTTCACAAATTAATTTACTAATTTCACTTGATGATACACTAGATTGTTCTGCTAATTTTCGTACTTCATCAGCAACGATTGCAAAGCCTCTTCCATGCTCACCAGCTCTTGCAGCCTCAATTGCTGCATTTAAAGCTAGAAGATTTGTCTGATCTGCAATATTTTGAATGACTTCTAAAATATCACCAATTTGCTTCGATTTATTATTCAATAACTGGATAACAGCATCTGATTTACTGTTTTTCCAACTAGTTTTCCGCCATCCTCTGCTTTTTCACGAGTATGAGCAGACGCAGTATTAATAGATGATGAACTATTTGCTACATGTTGAATCCCTTCTGTTACATCAAACAGTAACATGGCACCATTTTCTACGCTTGATGTTTGCGTCGATGCACCACTTGATATTTCATCCATTGCCATTGTAATTTGTTCAGTTGCTTCACTTGCTTGTCTCACACTTGCTGTTAACTCTTCAGATGCAGCTGCAACATGCCCTGCTGAAGTATTAATTCTTCCAATTAATATACGCAATGAATGTGTCATCTCATTAAACCCTTTAGCAAGTTGTCCAATTTCATCATTTGAATGTATTTGAATCGTTTGAGTTAAGTCCCCTTCGCTTATTTCTTTAGAAGTGACAACTAATTGTTTTAAAGGTTTGGTAATAGAGAGTGTCACGAAATAAATAAGCGCTCCGCCTACAACTAATGAAATAAACATTACAATTAACATATTATAAAATACAGGTTGAGCAGCTTCAACTACTTCATTTGAGTACATCGTCCCCGCAATTTTCCAACCTGTTTTTAAATTTGTGGCGAATACCATTTTCTTTTCACTACCACCATAAGTGTATGAAAAAGTGCCATGGTTATCTTCGTATATTTTCTTTGCCCAAGAATCATCTGCCTTGTCACCCGATTTTTCTTGAGGGTGAGCAATTATTTTTTGTTTTCCATCTAAAATGAAAGCATAGCCTTTTTTACCAATATTGATTAACTTTGTTGTTTTTAATAAATTATCTAAACTTAAATCTACCGCAATAACACCATTTTTATCTTCAGTTTGTTTTGCGATTGTTACGAGAATATGTCCATTCCCTTGTGCCTTATATGGTTCAGTGACAACAATTCCACCTTGCTTATTCACTGCATCTTTATACCAAGAACGTGCTGTTGGATCATAATCTGCTGCCATTTGTATATTTGGTTCTTGCACAAATTTTTTATCGTTTCCGGCAACATACACTTGTTCTACATCTTTGTTCAAACTAATATATCGGGATAATGTTTTTCTTAGTTCATCCTGATTATCCCCTTGATACATATCACTCTGAATCACTCGTGCAAAATTATTTACATCGTTGAATTTCGCTTCAATCATTTGATTGATTAAATTATCCAATATTTTTATATTATCCTGAGCGCTACTCATAATTTGTGATTCAAAATTCTTTTTAGCTGTTTGATACGACATGCCCCCAATAATAGAGACTGCCGCAATTAATATAACAAAAAATGAAATTAATAGCTTTTTTGCTACTTTCATATCTCTAAACCAACTTACTAGTTTACTCATTATAAACCTCCTGCATTTCAATATTAAGCTTTAAAGATTAAATAGAGCTAATTTTGAATATATCCCATTCCTTAGTTTCTATTTTTATAACTTGTTTTGATGAACACTTTGTAAAGTTTAAACAAATAAATTCCCTTTGTCTATATATACGAATAATATTATTATAAAATTTACAAATACAAAAAACCAAAGGAACAAGCCCTTTGGTTTTTTACATTTTTTTATGTTGTTTAGAAATCTTTTTCCATCTATCTCGTTCCGCTCTTGCCAGAGTAATGTTTTGTTTTCTCATAACATATGCCAATTCTCTTTGCAGCTTTTTATAGCTTAGCAAGCGCTCTACGGGTATAATTCCGTTATCTATAGCACTTCGCACTGCACATCCTGGTTCACCGTCATGTTTACAATCTCGAAAGCGGCAAGTATTTGCAAGATCTTCAATATCAGAAAATATAGTTTGAATTGCCGCGCTTCCTTCCCAAAGCTGAAGTTCCCTCATACCAGGAGTATCAATTACTAAACCGTGACTCGGTAATTGGAACAACTCACGGTGAGTTGTCGTATGTCTCCCTTTACTATCTTCTTCACGTATATCTCCGGTTTTTGCTACATGTGTTCCTATTAATGCATTTAACAAAGTAGATTTCCCTGCACCTGAAGATCCAACTAAAGCAATTGTTTTTCCTGGTGAAACAAATTGTTGCAATGATTCTATTCCAACGTACACTAGGCTATCAACAACAAATATCGGAACACCGATTGCTACCGCTTCAGTTTCTGCAATTTTCTGTTCCACATCTTCACATAAACTACTCTTCGTTAAAACAATAACAGGCATTGCACCACTCTCATAAGCCAATAGCAAATAACGTTCCATCCTTCTTACGTTGAAATCATGGTTAAGAGCATTCACTAAAAATAGATAATCTACATTTGCTGCAATAATTTGTTCTTCAGTTCTGTTACCAGCTTCTTGTCTTGAAAAAGAACTTCTTCTCGGGAAAATACGGTGAATAATTGCCTTTTTCTCATTTTCTATTTTCTTTATATACACCCAATCACCAACTGCCGGATAATCCCCCTTCGTTAACGCTTCATGACGAAACTTTCCAGACAGTTCCGCTACATATTCACCATCATTACAAATAATCCGATATATATGCTTATGCTCAAGTAAAATACGTCCTACTTCATAGTTCTCTACAGCTTGTTCCTCAAAAAAAGAATCCCATCCGAACGATTCTAAAATATTTTGATTCAAATTGATATCCTCCCTAGTTTGAACTCAGTGGAAGGATTGTGCGCTCACTTATAGAGTATCGCCCTTTCCGTCCACCTTTGTATTTGGTTTATTATTCATATAAGTCAATTTCTCCATAATACATCACCCCGTTCTAAATTTAATTACTCTCATTATATGGAATATCTCATTAAAAAGCTACCTTATTTAACGTAATTTTCAAACAACTTATTTTTTAGCATTTTAATTTGTCCACGATGACTAATTTCATCTTCTAGCACATGAAACCAAAGGTAGTGCTGATTATACGCTACGCCATTAGGCCACTTTCTTTCTGACATTAGCCATTTTTCATCCTGCTCATTCAAACACTTTAGTGTTTCCTCTCGCACTTTTTGCAAAAGTTGTACATAATACTGTATTTCATGACCACGAATCGTTCTCCCCGCTTCTCCTAAATACAGTGCATCTTTCCATACTTCTAATTCTTCTTTTGTGAAGTCACGATTTTGAAATGAAATAAGCTGATGTACTTTTTCTATAGCCGCTATATGCTTTAATAAAGCACCAATTGAATTTCCACCACTCGGCATTATTAAATCCAATTGCTCCACTTCTAAATCATCTATTTCCTGTAATGTTACTGCCCGCGTATGCTCCATCATACTTACTAGTTCCCCTATATTTTTTGTATAACCATCTACACTTCTTATTCGATAATCTATATACATTTCACGCACCTCTTTCTGAATTCATATTAGTGAAAAAATGCTTCATATAATAGACTGAAATATATCAGATTTTTCTGTTATAATTAAATTGAACAAGCAAATAGCCAGAACAAATTTTCTCAATATGCTGATATAAAATTTAAAAAGGAATATATATTTAATACACGAATCTTATTCACTAAAAGGAGTGGATTCGATGGAAATGTATCAATGGCTAACTGCTGTTCTAGTTGGTGGCGTTACTGGCTTCGTTTCCCATCTGATCAATAACCAAGGTAAGTTATTGCTTCCACGCCGTTTAAAAACGTTTTTCCACTTTGGGTTTTTAACCGATATATTAACCGGTTGCCTAGCTGCACTTCTTGGACTCGTTTTATTCGATGTCACCACAATAAAAGAAATTATAAAAGTATCTATTGTAACTGCCATTTCAGGTCAAACATTTTTACTTCATCAAGCTTTAGGTGGTGAACAGGCTAAAAACACACAAATTGGGAAAGCTGATGAGAAAATTCAAGAAATTGACAAACTATTACGACGTTAATCTATACTTTCTTTAAAAATTATTGTTATAATGAAAAATAAATATTTTCTATTGCGTCGTTTGTCAGAAGAAAGGGTGTTTCGTATGACAAAAAAGAAAATAGAAGATTTCTTAACAAACTCCGAAAAAGAGGAACTGCTAGAAAACTATAAATGTTTACGAGAAGCCCGCACAAAAAGCGAAGCTAACTATTTTGGTGAGGCAGTAGACCATCTATTAAATAAAGTAAAAAAACGAATTATTGAAGAAGCAGGAATACATGATGAAAATGCGGCAACAGTTCAATCTAAACGAAAAGCACTGTTTTAGTTAGATTAGCTAAAACAGTGCTTTTTCTTTATAACGCTTCTATGATGCAACTCCCTTTTCATTTTTGCCATCTCCTTATATATGAAAAGAGGGTAATACCACTCTTTTCTATTAATGCTCTAATATTGATTCCATTTTTTTCATATCCTTCTCATTCAATAAAACGTCCACAGCTCTTACACTTTCTCTTATTTGCTCTGCACGCTTTCCACCAGGAATAACAGCGTCAATTCCTGGTTTATTTAATAGCCACGCTAACGCTAAATGGGGAATTACAATATTATTTTCTTTAGCTAAACCTTTTAACTTTTCAACTCTCTTAAAGTTTTTCTTATATGTATTTTCCTCAAAAAGATTTACATCATAGCGCCAATCTTTTTTATCTAATTTGAAATCTTCTGTATATTTACCACCTAATATTCCGAAGGCAAGTGGCCCATATGGAATAAATGAAATTCCCGCTTCAATACAATAAGGTAAAAGTTCTTCCTCTGCAGTACGATCTAGCATATTGTAAGGCGATTGTACAACATCTATATCTCCATATTGATTCGCCTCTTTTAATTGTTCTACATTTACATTTGATATCCCAATTGAACGAATTTTCCCCTCTTCTTTTAAACGGATAAGCTTTCCAATTGAATCTATGTAACTTGTTTCAGAGTTTGTAAAATGTAAATAATATAAATCAATATACTCTGTCTGTAATCTTCTTAAACTATTTTCCACTGCATTTTATTTCAATTCGTGAAGAAGACTTAAATACTAGATTCCCCGGTTTATTAGATGTTGTAATACATGCGACAGAACCATACTAAAAAACATCTCATATAAATATGAGATGTTTTTTAGTAATTACTATTCTTTTAATAAATCTATTAATCCATTCCCTTCAGATGTACGTTCATACCCTAAAGGTACAGTCCTTTTTATAAGTTGCGCGTATATTTCCGGCTCTGATAATTTTCTACCGTACTCTCTCTCACACTGCTTTATGAGAAGTGCTAGCGCCCCAGCGACATGCGGCGTCGCCATTGAAGTACCACTTAATACTGCATATTTCCCCTCTGGATACGTAGACAGTATTTCATCACCCGGCGCTACTAAATCAATTTCTTGATTTGAATTACTAAAGCATGAAATTTTCCGCTCTAAATTAACAGCACCTACTTCGATTACTTCAGAATAAGCACCTGGAAAATCTAATTCTTCAGTATCATCGTTACAATCCCCATCATTTCCAGCAGCGCATACGACAAGTACGTCTTGTTTTACCGCATTTTGAATAGCTTCATGTAATTCTGGTACATCTTGCGGACCACCAAGTGACATTGAAATAATTCTCACTTTCTCTTTATTCGGTCCTCTCCAATTTACAGCATAATGAATGGCCTCAATAATTTGCTCATAACTTCCAGAACCATCTCCAGCTAACACTTTTAAAACTAGCATTTTAGCAAGTGGCGCTACACCTAAAACACCGACACCATTTTCAGTCGCTGCGATTGTCCCCGCTACATGAGTACCATGTCCATTATTATCAAGATAAATTTTCGGATCACCTTCATAATCTTTTGTGAAATTTCTTCCATCAATAATACGATCTTTTAAATCTACATGATTTATATCACAACCTGTATCTAAAACGGCAACGACAATGTCTTTCCCTTTCGCACTCTTTTCCCATACTTCTGGAGCGTGAATCAGCTGTACACCTGGTGGAATTTCGTTTACTTGTTCAACCACCTTATTTACGGTAAACGGAATCAACTGTATACCCTTTTGTTTATTCGCTGTACTACTGTTCATCGTAATCCCTCCTGAAAATATATTATTTTCATTTCAGACCACTATTGAATGCGTTTAGATTTAACATTCGTTTTATTCGTTCCATTTCCCTTCCTCTCAAATGTTTCTCAATAAACAAAATAAAAGGACCCATTAATGGTCCTTTTATTTTTCAGTTTTTCAAAAGAATAATATAAATTAAGACTAAATCTCACTCTTGTTCAAAAACTGCTCAATTTCTTTTATTACATGTTTTGCCCCTTCTATACTAACAGTAATGCTTCCATTTGCTAATGAAATATTTTGGTCTGAAACATCACCTGTTATTTGACAAGCATTGTAAGGTTGATATTTTTGTAAAATGACTTTGTCCTCTTCTACAAAAATTTCAAGTGGTGATTTGATTTGTATTCCTAATACATCTCGTAATTCTTTAGGAATAACTATCCGTCCCAATTCATCTACTTTTCGAATAATTCCTGTTGCTTTCATGTTACTCCCCCCTTATTCTCTATTATTTTTTTCACCTCGCTATTTTCATTTTATCACTATATATTTGGTAATGGCTTACTCTTTTTAGAAAATATAGTACAAAAGTTAAAAAAACACATTTAACGAATATTCAATCTTTCTTTCAATTGTTTTAAATAACGAGATCGTATAATGACGAAATATAGAACTTGAATACTTACAAAAATACTTAATACAATCGTATTCTCTTTAAAAAGTGAGTACTCAAACATTTGTCCTAATGCCGTTAATGCTACTGCCCCGTGTAATGTTGCAACTCCAACTGGAACGAAGAATAAAAGCGCTAAGCGGATTGTGACTACTTTCGATAATTCGCCTCTCGTCAATCCAACTTTTCGAATCATTTCAAATAAACGAGTATCTTCCTCCAAATCAGAAAATAAGCGGAAGTAAAGGAAGCTTCCTGCACAAACGAAAAATACAATACCAATAAAGAAACCTACAAATAAAATGGGTCCTGCGATTTGTAAACTTTGATTTTGATCGTACTCTTCTGCACTAAACGTTGAATGTTCTTGATAAGGCTTAATCTGATGTGTAAGCTCTTTACCAACCTCAATTTCATCTTTCGTTCCTTTTGTTTTATACATATAATCTTTTTCTTCTTTAAATCCATCTTGTAATGAATCATATTGATTTTTAGAGATTACATAAACATTACCTCTTAGTATTTTACTTAATGAAGAAGTATTAACTTTTTTCACATTTAAAGGTTCATTCACATTTGGTAAAGTAATTTCTTTTCTTTCTTTCATGGGTGGTCCTGGTATTTCGACTGACAAAAATAAAGCCTCTTTATTTGATACAGTATTAAATGGTTCTCCTGTTAACTTTGTATATTCCTTATAATCTGATTCTTTTATAAAACTGGCGCTTCTTAACGACTGCTCCTCCGTTGTCTTCGATGAAATATTTATTTTTGAAGCTGCTATATTATGTTTCTTTAATCCTTCGTCAATAATCTTCAGATGCTGTGACTCATTGCTATTTCCTTGCTTAGAATGATAGTGAAACGCAATTGGTCTGTCCATAATTTCTTTCGTCATCGAAGCAAAACCAACCAATGTACCTATTGCTGAAAATGCTACTGTTGAAATAATTGTTACAATAAAGAACATCCTGGCATTATCTCTCATACGGTATGCTAAATCTGACAAAGTAATAATATTTGTCTGTGTCCAATAGAAACGTTTACTTTTTTTACATAGTCTAATAATAAAGACGCTCAACTGCTTGTACAGCAAATACGTACCAATAATGACTACTGTTGTAACAGGAATCATCATTACAAATACCATTGCACCATGTGACATAAGAGCTCCTGCATAACCAGCACTAAGCAATACTACTGCTAATATAGAAGAAATTATAGATGCCTTCGGTTCTGGTTTCGCCTCTGCTGATCCTCTAAACAATTTCATGATTTTATTTTTACGAACCATTCCTGCACTGAACAATGAAATAATCATAAATAATACGAAAAACATAATACTCGTTACAACAATCGCTTTCATCGGTATGTAATAGGATAAAGAAATATCTAATTTTAAAATCATCGGGGCTACAAAAATTAATATCCCTGAAAATAACATACCTGAAAGAATCCCAAAAATAATTGCCCCTATTCCAATCATGATATTTTCAAAGAAGATAAGACGCTTTAATTGATATTTCGTCATACCTAGCATCATTAAAATTCCTAGTTCACACTTTCTCGTTTTCAAAAACATTCCCATTGAATATAAAATAAAGAAGAATGTAAATAAGTAAATAATAGACTGTGCAAAAGACATACTTATAAATACGTACTGCCCTAATTCTCCCGCACTTAATGCCGGATGGAACGCAAAAAATGAATATACAAAAAAGGCCATAATGGCAAATGCACTACTCAAAAAATAAGCTGAGTATGTTCGTCTATTTCGCGTTACATTTCGAAATGCGAGTTCTCTAATGTTCATACTACTTCTCCGCCCTTCTACTAACTATGCTTTTATATTAGTAAAGTTCGGAAATGCCTTCCATCGATTCAAATGACAAAAACCTTACATTATTGAAAGGTTTTAAACAATTGCTTATATAAAACAGTTTATTTATAATAGCTACTATTCATACACGCACCCTATTGTATATTCGTTAGTTTTGCGAAATAATAAAGGATAGAAATATGTACCAATATACATATAACCTTATTTACTGCTTTAAAATGAATAGGAGGAAAACATAATGACATTACAAGAACAAATTATGAAAGCATTACATGTTCAGCCTGTAATTGATCCGAAAGTAGAAATTCGTAAACGAATTGATTTCTTAAAAGATTATGTAAGAAAAACAGGTGCAAAAGGATTTGTACTCGGTATTAGCGGCGGACAAGACTCTACATTAGCAGGGCGTTTAGCGCAGCTTGCGGTCGAAGAAGTTCGTAATGAAGGTGGTAACGCAACGTTTATCTCTGTACGTCTTCCTTACAAAGTACAAAAGGATGAAGATGATGCACAATTAGCATTACAATTTATTAAACCAGATCAATCCGTTGCTTTTGACATCGCAACAACTGTTGATGCCTTTTCAGATCAATATACAAATTTATTAGGAGATTCATTAACAGATTTCAATAAAGGAAACGTAAAAGCACGTATCCGCATGGTTACACAATATGCAATCGGCGGGCAACAAGGATTACTTGTTATCGGAACTGATCACGCTGCTGAAGCTGTAACAGGTTTCTTTACAAAATTCGGAGATGGTGGTGCAGATTTATTACCATTAACAGGTTTAACGAAGCGCCAAGGACGTGCTTTATTACAAGAATTAGGTGCGGACGAGCGACTTTACTTAAAAATGCCAACAGCTGATTTATTAGATGAAAAACCAGGTCAAGCTGATGAAACAGAGCTAGGCATTACTTACGATCAATTAGATGACTATTTAGAAGGTAAATCCGTTCCAGCTGACGTTTCTGAAAAGATCGAGAAGCGTTACAAAGTGAGTGAACATAAAAGACAAGTCCCAGCATCTATGTTTGATGATTGGTGGAAGTAAATTATATAGAAAAAGAAGCTAAATGGAAATTAGCTTCTTTTCTATATATTAACGAAATACCCCTACTCTTTTCTCTAATAAATCATGCAAGCAATCTTCATGTTGTTTATTAAACAATGGCGGCATTTTGTCTAAAGGGAAAAACTGCAAATCTAACGTTTCATCACCATCTATTTTTTTGTTCCCTCCAACGATTGAAAACTTAAAGAATATTACAATTGTCTGTGCCTGATCTCCATTCGGATATGTTTGAAAATATTTCGTATACACGCCAATGAGCTCATCAATTTCTACATCAAATCCTGTTTCTTCTTTAACTTCTCGAATGGCAGTTTCTGCGGCAGATTCCCCAATTTCCATTGCACCGCCCGGAAATCCCCATGCATCAAAATCCCCTCTTTTTTGCAGAAGTACTTCACCAAATTCATTAAATACACAACCACCTGCAAAATTCAAAATAACATAATCATGCCCTATTTTTTCACGTAATTCCTTTATATAATTCGCCATTTTCTTCTCCTTTTTATACATCTTCCATCATTCTTTTTTATCTTTTTCAAGCAATTCTATAATTCGATCTAACTTCTGATTCATATTGATCACATGTTGTTTTTTCATAGTGTTGTTTTGCAATAATCTTTTAATGAACAGAGTAAATGATACAAAAAACAAAACGATAAGTCCGATTACTAGACAAAAATATATCAATGCAAATATATTATTTTCGAACAAATTCATTCAGCTATCATGTCCTCTATTTTCAATTATTTTATCACACAATTCTAAATAATCAATAGGATTATAACCAAACGCAAAAAGAGCACCTTTTAAAGATGCTCTTTTTCATTAATACGTAAATGTAATTGTCGCTAATGAATAACCTGTCATTGCACTATATGGCGCAACTTGATAAGATACACGCTTTGCACCTTTTGGCCAAGTTATTTCATTTAATACTTTCTTTATATCTTGCATCGTTCCATCCATTGACTGCTTATATCGTACTTCTACTTTTTCTGGCTTGGAAGCAAATTGTTGCTGTAATTTCCCCTTAAATTCATTGTAAGTTTCCGCTCCATATTGTGCAGACAAATACTTTAAATTTGTTTCTTTTAACATTTGCTCATATACGACAGTTTTTGAACTACCGGCTTTTATTTTGTTTGTTAATTCATTGAAGTAACTTGTAGTTGCCGCTGGATATTTACTACGATCCCATTCATGGTCTTTGCTTAACTGCTCGTCTGACATATTAAAATATGAATATGTCACGCGCCCAGCTTTATCTGGAACCGGATCATCGAATGTAGTATCAAGGTGGTACCACTTGTTATCAATGTTCACTAAATTCCATGCGTGAGCTTGTCCATTCCCTGTACCTGTTACAATATGATTTTGAATACCTGCTTCTTGCAATAATTGATATGTTAATAATGTATATCCTTGGCAAACTGCAGAACGATTCGCTAACGCTTCATACGCTGTATACGCTTGATAAGACGTATCATAAGATACATGTTTCACAACATAATCATGAATTACCTTCACTTTTTCATGTTCATCCATACCTTGTTTAATGATAGAATTTACAATTGCTTTCGCCTGAGACTTTACATACTGTGTTTGTTCTTTTGATTCACGATACTCCACTTGTAATGTAAACGTATAATTCCCTGGCATACCTTTTATAGAATACTTAGTAGATGCTACATTATATTTTACATACTCATCCGCATCTACAATTTTATTATATTCTTTGTATAATTGGTCCATAACATCTCTAGCATTTCTACCTTTTGTTTTATATGCGATTGTAATATTTTCATCTCGATTATCAATATGTTTTTTTAATTCTTTTCGAAAATCATCTAACAATTTAGCATCTGATTGTGTAGTACCTACAGTCGATTTCGTAGCTGCGTAAGATACAGATGACGCGTGTAAGCCACCCATTACAATTGTTGAACAGAGCAGGGCAGCTGTTACATACTTATTTGTCTTTCTCATTTCGTCACTCCTTATATTCTATAAATATACAATACTTTTCAAAAAAGGTCATATGAGATTATGCATATTTAACATTTTAAAAAGGGTTGTTCTTTCAGAAAAAGAACAACCCTTTTTTTAGCAAGTTTGTAACACACAACATGTATTTTCAAAATGTCGATTTTTCAAGTCTTCATTTCCAATACAGAAATAAAGCATTCCTAAATCTCCCCACATCATATTACAATTTTTAGTATCTGAATCAATTTGGAATAAGAGCTTCATATGCTGTGGATCTATCCCCATATATTGTTCAGTCTCGTACAATACCTCATCTTGTACAGAGAATGGTTCTCCAAACATTTGATGATTATCATAGTTGTCTGGGATTAGCTCTTCAAGTAATTGCAAGAAACGATCTGAATCAGCCTCATCTTCAATGAAAAGCTCTGGTAATTTATATGTCAGTTCAAAAGTAATTGCACACTGGTTATATTTCGCTTGTATTTCATCTGCTCTACGTAATTGCTCTACAGGGATATCATAATAAAGCACACGTCCAGCTTTGGTTGGATCCACATCTTCTTCAAAGTAATTTTCAATACTAAAGAAATATAACATCCCTGTCTTAGGAAGATTATGATCCATGCCAACGTTTTGTAAATCACTTAAATTAAATTGTGCGATAAAGTATAGAGGACTCCCTTTGTATGTTGGATATTCAAATGAACCCGGCAAATCAGGAACTCCGCCCATTTTCGAACTACCTATCGCAATTGTTTCCTGTTGTTTTGGCACAACTTTTACACAAGGAAATACAGTATTAATAAGCTCCTCTTTTAAATGTGTCAGTCCATATTTATCAATTAATACTTCAATTTTTTTATCCATAAATTCTCCTTACATTTACATACTTATTTGTATCATAGCACAAAGATTATACTCCATTCATCGTAAAATCAACAAGCCTTCAAAAAAACGGGCTTATCCCTCGTACGCGAACAAGTTTAAAAGAGCATAGTATACATTGTTCCTACAAACATGATATCTCATAATTTCTTACAGTATACTTTCCCTCGTTCATTTTCACTTTTAATATAAGGAGGAATTCCACATGGGTTACGGATATAGTTGCGGTGGTTACGGCGGTGGTTACGGTTACGGCGGTAGTTGCGGTGGTTGTGGTTATGGAGGTTTCGCTTTATTAATCGTTTTATTTATCCTTCTAATCATCATCGGAGCTAGCTGTTGGGGCGGCGGATTCGGCTGCTAGTAAACTTAAAAACTATTGTAAAAAAGCGCGTACAATACGTGCTTTTTTGCCATTTTCAAATTTTCCATCTGAAAGGAAGTATGTTTAATGAAGATTGATGGTGTTTTCGAGGGAGGCGGTGTACGCGGAATTGCTCATGTAGGGGCAATTTGCGCGTTAGCCGAAAAAGGTTATGAATGGGAACGTTTAGCTGGAACATCAGCCGGTGCTATTATTGCAGCTCTTCTAGCAGCAGGATATTCTTGTTCCGAATTAAAAACTATTGTAACAGACATTGATTATGAAAAATTCACTAAAAAAACTTTTCTTGATAGAATCCCCTTTATTGGTAAAGGATTAAGCGCTTGGTCTACTCTAGGCATTTATTCAAATGTATTTCTCGAAGAATGGCTAGAAGACCTGCTTAGAAAAAAAGGAATTCATTTGTTTACAGACTTACCAGACTTGAATAAACTCAAAATTATCGCTTCAGATATAAGCAATGGTAAAATGGTTATTTTTCCCGATGACTTGCCAAACTACGGATTTTCAAATTATCGCTTCCCTATCGCTAAAGCAGTAAGAATGAGTGGAACCATTCCTTTCTTCTTCGAACCAGTGAAATGGAGAACACCGAAATGGAAACAACCTTGTTATATGGTTGATGGCGGTATCTTAAGTAATTATCCAATTTGGATTTTCGATTCACCGACTTCTCCTCGCTGGCCTACCTTTGGATTTCATTTTGTAAAAGATGAGATTCAAGCTGATCCCGCCCACTATGAAGAACCTATTTCCATGTTCAAAGGACTATTTAAAACAATGATGCAAGCTCATGATTTACGTCATTTAGATAAAGAATCAAAGGCTAGAACTATTACAATTCCAACAGGAACCATTACAAGTACTAATTTTCAATTAACTAAAGAAGAGAAAGAATGGCTCTATAACTCTGGTTATAATGCCGCTAATAAGTTTTTGCAATCCTGGAACTTCAGGCAATATGTTGATGAATATAGAGACGGAAATCAGGATCGAAAAACAAATCGGTATTTCCGTCAACTTGACTCATAATTATATTATTTTCCCTGTCACACTTTAATAGTAAATAAGCCTAATAATATAGTACATTATTAGGCTTATTTACTTCTTATGTACTCTCCTATTGTTTAAGGATAAGTTAACCCCTCTGCTTCTTCTGCAGTAATTACTATGTAACGATTTCCAGTTCTTAACCCTAATAATTCTGCTTTTTCAATTGCATCCTGTTTTGTTTCCGCATAAGCAGCTAAATATTTATCTCCATCAATCATTTGGCAAATCACATATTGCTTCATGGTTTTCTCCTTTTACCCTTTAATTAATTGCGCGATCTTTTTTATTCCAGCTTCAATTTCTTCTACAGTTGCATAGGAATAAGAAAGACGTAAAAATTGGTTAGCACTTCTATCATACAAAGTGCCTGGGTTTAATAACACCTTTTCTTGTAAAGCTTTGTCAAATAAACTACGATTCGAAATTGGTAGATTTATATGTAGCCAAATGTAAAAGCTTCCTACTGGCTCATGCCAAGTTGCAATGCCACTACAATACTT
Source organism: Bacillus cereus group sp. BfR-BA-01316 (assembly GCF_022664195.1). NCBI lineage: Bacteria > Bacillati > Bacillota > Bacilli > Caryophanales > Bacillaceae > Bacillus > Bacillus cereus group sp. BfR-BA-01316. The sequence continues at coordinate 79,969 of NZ_JAKUGX010000006.1, read as the reverse complement.
TTCTAACATACTTATCATAAAATCTCTACGTTTTTTCAATTCACTTCTTACAAACTGTAAATGTTCATCATACAATCCATTTTCAAACCACTCCGCTGCAATCTGCTGGGATATAGAACTTGAACCATAATCAGTTTGCATTTTTATATCTGCTAATCTTTGAATAACGGATTCTGATCCAACAACCCAGCCAATTCTTAAACCAGGACTAATGACTTTGGACATACTTCCAATATGTAGCACGATACCATTTTTATCATATGCCTTTAAAGGCTTTGAAACTGGTGCATCGAACCATAAATCTTGATATACCGCGTCCTCAATAATAGGTAATCCAATTTCATTACATATCTCCATCACTTCTTCCCTCTTCTTAGTGTTCATACTAAAATTGGTCGGATTATGAAAAGATGGGATTGTATATAAAATAGATGCGTTAAATTGTTTCTTATATTTTGTAATATATGAAGTATTTATACCATTCTCATTCATTGGTATTCCAATCAAGCGCATTCCTGCTGATTGAAATACATTAAGCGAATATAAATATGATGGTTTTTCTAATAAAATTGACGCTCCTTTCGGAAGAAGCCCCATAGAAATAAGTTGCAGTGCTTGAATTGCCCCTGAAACAATTAAAATAGAGTCAGGAGATACATATACCCCATGCCCTTTTAAATATTCCGCAATTTTTTCTCTTAAATGGAGATTTCCTTTCGGTTCCTCATACCCAAGTGTAACATTTGATTGTAAAATTTTACTAATAATACCCTTCATCTTTTTCTCAGGCAAGAGACGCGGTGAAAGTTCACCTGTTCCTAATCGAATTACATTGGGAGTAAATTCAGCTTGATTAATCTCTTGTACAGCAGGAAGATTCGGATAATGAAGTCCTGTTTCTACATAAGACTGCCAGTTTGGAGGCGGGGCATATGTAGAAGTACTCTCACTATTATTTATAACAATTGTTCCCTTCCGGCCATTCCCCTCAATATATCCTTTTGCTACTAATTCATCGAAAGCCATTACAATTGTACTTCGATTCACTTCAAACGTATGCGCCAAATCTCTTTGTGAAGGTAATTTAGTTCCAACTGTCCATTCCCCATTAACAATCCTTTCTTTTATATAAGATTCTATTTGTTTATATAAAGGAATAGACGAAGACATATTAGGTTTCCAAACGAGCCTTTCCATTATATCACCTCACATACTTTATGGTTGGTAACCTATCCAACCATATGGATGGATACAAATTTTCATTTCTTCTATACAATATACACTATCATAACTAATCAAATTAAGTAGGAGGTAATATGATGAGTGAAGCAATTATTCACGGTATCATCCTTGCATTTGGTCTTATCATTCCATTAGGTGTCCAAAATGTTTTCGTCTTTAATCAAGGCGCGCTAGTCAACCAAATATTTGGAGAGCTGCTCCTGTAGTCTTGACTGCATCTATATGTGATACATTATTAATATTAATTGCTGTACAAGGTGTATCCCTTGTACTCCTTACTTTTTCTTGGTTAACAACTACTCTGTATATGATTGGATTTTTCTTTCTTATGTATATGGGCTGGGTTATTTGGAGAAGTGATCATTCAAATGATGTAAAACAAGAAAAAAGCATGCCTTTAAAAAATCAAATTATTTTCGCCGCATCGGTTTCATTACTAAATCCACACGCAATTTTAGATACAATTGGTGTAATCGGAACAAACTCTATACAGTACATAGGAAGTGAGAAATGGGCTTTCACTTTTGCAACAATTATAGTTTCTTGGATTTGGTTTATTAGTTTAGCTTTTGTTGGAAAATTTCTAAAAGGATTAGACTCGACAAGAAAAACGATTACAGTATTAAATAAATTTTCAGGGCTAATCATATGGGGAGTCGCACTTTATATGTTAAAACAAGTTATTTTTCCTAACTAATTAAAGAGAATTGCATGTTATGTAATTAGCATGCAATTCTCTTTCGGATTATGAAGTTGGTTCCGGTTCCTGTTTTAACATCATTTTATCTTTTGCTGGTTTAATCCAAATAATTGCAATGACAGCACCAATAGCAGCGAAGATGCTCGTTAAATAAAACACTTCATGGTCCGATCCTTTCATAAAAAAAGAATAAAGGGGTGGTCCAGCTGCTACACCGATAAATCGCATTGAACTATAAAATGACGTAACTGTCCCCCTCTGCTCTTTTTCAATCCCTTGTGTAATAAGAGCATCTAAACATGGTAACGCCATACCAATTCCTATCCCCATAATAACGAGACAAAGAATTAGCAAATAGATTCCTTTTAGGAATAAAGGTAAGAAGACAGATACAGCAGCCAGTAAAAATCCAATATAAATACACTTTTTCATAATATCTTGTTTATCTCCAATTTTTTTACCAGCCATATATGAGCTAAGTGATAGTACAAGTAAAGGAATAGCGAGTACACACCCTTTCCATATACCATGAATATCGTACTTCGACTCCAGTATAGTTGACAGATAAAAAAGTATTCCGAATAAAATAAGCATAATAATTGCACCTAGTATAAAAATGGCAATTAACCATCTTCCCTTTTCTCGAAACGTAGAGATAATAGATTGAATAAATTCTTTAAGTGGTGGGACTTCTTCTTCTTGTTTCTTCGCCTTTACTAGTACCAGTAGTAAAATAATCGATATTACACATAAAACTGGAATCGCCCAAAATGGTAAGAACCATACAATAGCTGCAAGAGCTGATCCTAATATGGGACTCAATACTTTTCCAAATGTATTTGACGTCTCAATAATTCCTAAACCTGCACTAACCTGTTTTTCATCTTTGTATAAATCACCTACACATGGTATGACAACTGGCATAGCACCAGCAGCACCTATCCCTTGAATTGCTCTTCCGATAAGAATCCAAATGTAAGGGTTATCAACTTTCCATGATACCCAGCCCGTTATCGCTCCTCCAATAGCTGCAATTAATAAACTTGGAACCATTACCATCTTTCGTCCCCACCTATCTGATAAATAACCAGCAATCGGTATAAGTATAATTGCAATGATAGAATAAATTGTAATTATCATGGATACTTGGAAAGATGAAATATGTAATTTCTTTTCAATGGTTGGCAGGATTGGAATAAGCATTGAATTACCTAACGTCATAACAAGTGGAACTGATGCAAGTGCAATTAAACAACAGTTTTCTTTTTTTAACATGTTGATTTCGGAACCTTTCATCATATATTTCTTACCATATAATAGCCCTGCTGGAAATTATGTTTACATTCCACCAGGGCTATTTCATCTTTACTACTTTCCATTTACAACAAAAGAAATTGGGTAAAATATAGCATTACTCCTATTCTTTGAATCCTGTTCACAATATATCCATACCAATTAATTGAAAATAAAAAAGAAAGGAAGAACCCTTCCTTTCTCCTATAACCTTCTACATTTAGCGAGTATATCCGCCACCAAGCTGTTGTTCTGCCATCGCTACAAGGCGTTTTGTAATTTCACCGCCTACAGAACCGTTTGCACGTGAAGAAGTATCAGCTCCAAGCTGTACACCAAACTCTTGTGCAATTTCATATTTCATTTGATCTAGAGCTGCTTGTGCTCCATGTGATGCTAATTGATTAGCGTTACGATTTCTAGCCATTACCGATCACCTCCTTATATATATTAAATTGTATCAAATTCGAAATTAAATACATGGTAATTTTTGGTTATTGTTACTTTTTAAAAAAAGAGTCTCTTAAACGAGACTCTTACATCATTCCATCTTATGAAGTTACTACTTCTAATTTTCTATTTGTTAATACCTTCATTTCTTCTTTCAAGATATCTTTCGCATTATTTCCAAACCATTCTAGTGAAGCAAAATGGTCAGTATCTTTCACTTCCTGAATGATTTCATCATAATTTACTATACCTTCAAATAATGGAACCATTCCTTTACGACTTCCAGCTGCGGCATATACATTATGAGGTTCAAACACATGTAAATAATCAGCTGACGATATATTCTTAAAATGGTAATGTTGTATCCACGACTTTAGTCGACGAAAACTGTCTACCGGTTCTGCACCAGACTCCCATATGTGAAGAAAATCAAGGTTTATTTTCAAATATGGATGGTCTACTTCTTCTAACAATTTCAAAGTAGAAGGCAAAGTATCCGTTAATGTATTTGGGTGTGTTTCTAATAAGACATATATATTGTGCTGAGCAAATAGATCACAAATCATACGAATTCGTTTCACATACTCTTTTCTCTCTTGTTCCGAGAAATCCTCACTACCTTTTTGCCCAGCAAACGTACGAATTTTATTTGTATTAAACCAATTAGCTAGTGTTACCAGTTGTTCACATTTTTCCAGCGTTTTTTGAAAATCTGCTAATAATGATATATCTAAATAATCACTTATCATCGTAACTTCTAAATTTTTATCCTTTAAAAAATCCAGCTCTCTCTCTGTCGTTTCACGCTCTTGCATATATAAATTTTGTGCATGAGTCCCCCACAACTCAATCCCTTCAAAACCGTTTTCGTATGCAAATTGAACAATATCAGTAAATGAAATTAGTTGATGGCGAAATGAAATTGTGCATAGTGAATATTTCATAGGTTTGAACTCCCTTATCTTAAATTCAGTTAGATTGCTTTAAAAAGTTAAGACAGATTGATTTGTTTTCATATCTTTCCATGACAGAAACTGTCTCACTAATTCAGCCTTAATTTGCAGTTCAATTGTATTCATTTCATCAAGCTTCTCAACAATTGTTATTAACATATCTTTATTTTTTGTCATTGCCATTTTGATTGCGCGGTACTGTACATTTGTAAATCCTTGTACAATGTCTTCCACTAGATCACACCAATAATCAAAGTCTTGTTCCGAATATTGTAACGTTTCATGGAAGTATGCAAAGGCATGTTCATAGCTATATTTACGTATTGCCAATACGGGTATTTGCTTTACTGCCGCTACGAGCCCCGAAAGTGAATACCCATCCTCTTCATTTACCATTTTTTTAATTAATTTTTTTAATTCCATAGTTAGTTCATTATCATTCTTTTTGAATGTTTCCATGAAATAACTTTCTACTATCTCTTGTTTTGGCTCCTGAATTCCTTCTATATCAATGAAATAGCCTCCACCAAATGGGTTGTCTTTAACCGAGTGAAGCACTTTATCTTTTTCCATATTCCCTTCCCAGCGAAAATCAGGATCAAGCATGAACCATTCATTTTCTTTCTCTGTTTTCGATATCATTAAATAATGTGGAAACGGTTTTTGATGAAACTTATTTTCTCTCTCTGGTAATAAAGACATATCGACCATTACAATTATGTAACGATTTTCAGGCTTATTTTCCACTAATTCTAAAAATGTTTCTACATTGATACTCTTACCTTTTGAATGATCATACCATTCGTTCACTTTTATCCCATACAATTTTTCATACCAAAGCAAATAATTGTCATGGTTAATATTTTCGGAATGATAAGAAATAATCCCGCCTTCTGTTATATCAAAGTCTCCATCCCATAATCCGAAATAAAATGGACGGAAATCTATGTCACTACGCCTTTTTATAATTTCACAAAAACAACTCACTAAACAGTGAACTTTAATTGAAGTCATACTCTCATCCACTTTCTCAAAGGTTAGTTATTCACATTTACTGCTTGTAACGGTTGTAACTCTTCCATAAAGTCAAGCAAGGAGCCTACTGTAAGAAACGCCTTTGGATCTATCTCATCCTCTGGAACACATAACTTTAATTCCATTTCAATGTATACAATAAGCTGCAACATCATTACCGAATCAATATATAAATCTTGATTTAAACGCATCGTTTCTTCTAAATGCGTTACATTTTTCAGTTCCATTTTTTCTCTCATAATGCTTAATACTGCATCTTTTAAAGTTTCACGACTCATGTTGTTATCTCTCCCCTCTCTAATAACTTCAGACTTACTTTCCCTGTTTTATTTTTCGGAATCTCTGTTACACTTTCAATTTCATGAGGTACTTTGTAAGACGGTAAGTGCTGTATGCACCATTCTCTTATTTGTACCGGTTCAATACGAGAGATTACTTTCGCTTTTACTATTTCCCCCATCACAGGATGCTTCCCGCGATATACAATTGCCTCTTGAATGCCTTCTAGTCGAAGCATCGTTTCTTCCACCTCTATAGGAAAGACCTTTAGACCAGATACATTAATAACATCATCCATACGCCCCATAAATTGAAGGCCCCGCTCAGATTTATACCCTAAATCTTTCGTATAAATATCCTTTTCCGCAATTTTCACTACGATTTCTTCCGGCTCATTTTCATCTGAACCAATGTTAATACTTACATGAGGAAGTGGTTTTCCTAAATCTAAATGTGTTTCCATATCATGACATATACTAATGCAACCAGCTTCAGAGCATCCATACTGCTGCATCATATGTTTCGTCATCCCTTTCAGCTTGTAAAATAGCGTTTCTGGCAAAGGTGACCCTGATGGCATAATTTTATGAAACTGAAAAGTCCCTTGTGGAAAACTCCCCATAATATGTAGCATAAGTGGTACTGCGTATATGATATGTTTTTCTGTATTACGAACTATATTTAATGCGAATTTAGGGTTTTTATTAGTAATGATGATAGGCTTGCTACCCCTCGTAATTGCAGATAACGTGCCACAAATTAGACCGTATGAATGTGAAACGGGAGCCATAACGATTGGCACTTCGTCTTCATCACATTTTAAAACTTCATTGTAAGCATCGATTTCCGTTTCAATTTCCGTCCATGCTCTACGAATCAGTTTCGGTTCCCCTGTTGTTCCTGAACTATATTGTAATAACGAAGGTTCTTCTTGCAATGGCTTTTCTACTTCTAATTTTATAAAGTCGTTACTTTCTACGTATAAAAGTCCAGTACAATTTGCACGCCTTGCCATTTCAATAGCTGTATCCTTGGGTGTATCTTCATGAATAAGTAGTACAGATGCTCTCTTTTCTCGTAGGAAAAACACAAGTGTAATAATATCAAATGGATCTTTTAGACAAAGGGCAAATCTATTTCCTTCTGCTTCTTGGAACTGTTCCATTTCCTCGTAAACTTGTAATTTCAATTCAAAATCATTTTTGCTATATTCTTGTTTATTAACGATTAGCATGATTTCCCCCTGTAACAACTGATTTTTGTATTTTAAGTTACCTTGCTCCATACAATGGATTTGGAACTTCATGAACAAGTGATTCCACATCCATATATAAACGCCGCTTCGTTAATTGCTCTGCATGGAATGTAGGTGTATATAATTGTAGTGCTTCAAAACGTTCTTTCAAATGCGAAAATCTGCTAAAATGATTTTCTAGTTCTTCGACAACCATGATCCAAAATCTCTCTTCTTTCAATTGATATTCATCGGCCAGTACGAAAGCTAATTCACCTAGATTGAATAGGAAAAGCGCATCTAAAACCATTTCTTGCAAACATTCAATACGATCCATTTCAAAGAAATTATTTATTTTTCCATTTGCATATGTTTTATGCATTTTCGTAAAATCAGGACATTTCCCGTATTCTTTCAAGTAAGGACGGTAAAACTCCAGTCCTTCATGAAAATCTTTTAATGCAATTCGGGTCGGCATTCCTTCTTCATGAACCAAAATCATGTTTTGCCCATGTGATTCTAACGCAATTCCATGTTCTACAACGAGGTGTACAACTGGTATAATTGCTTTTTGAATAAGCAATTGTAGCCAGTGTTCTACTCCATATCTCTTTAACCACGAATCAATAATCGGTGTACCATCTTTCCCCTTAGCATATAATCCGTTAAAAGGAATTGCATCTTCCTGTTCATCCAAATACTTGTGAACGCTTTCGCGCCAAATACATCCCAATGAACCGTATGTAGCCTTTTTATTCGAATCATACGTTACACTCGAAAATTCCTTTAACAAAATCAAACGCAATTCATCCCTTAAATAAGAATCCTGATTTACTACTTCATTTAACCAATTCGATATAGCCGGTGCACTCACAACCGAATGTGGTTTTAATGTACGGATAGTTGAAGTATTGAGTAGATTCATTGATAGCTTTACATACGGCTTCGTTGGATTCGTAACATTTCGCAATGTCCTCATAGACTGTTGCGCACAATAATCATCCGCTGTTTCCCCTAAATAAATAATATATTTATCCTGTATATGGTCAGCATAATTCGGAATAATAAAGTTCCCCCACTGCCAAGGATGAACAGGTATAAACATATACTGCTTCGAATCACAGCCCATTTTTCGAATACGATTTAAATACTCTCCGATTTTCTGCTCTCCGATTTCTTCTTTCAAAATACAGTTGTAACTCTCTTCATTTTCATAACCTACAGTCGTATATTTCTGATGAACTGCTATCCATATAAGCTTTATTGGCTGTATAAACTCAAAACCATATTGAAAATTATCACGATATTGAAACCCGATGCGTGCTTTATAGCTAGGATGATATGGATGTCCATCTATTAAGAGACTTTCAAGCTCATCGTACGATTTCGCAACATATTCTTCCACACTACTTCTTTCATATTGTGCAATCGTATCTTTAAAGATTGTTTGTTCTAATTCTTGAATAAAAGAATCCAATTTCATTCGATCCACTTGAACAATTCGAAAAATCTCCTGTAAAAATTGTGAAACTGATTGTATTTCTTCTTCCTCATCTTGAACTCTCATTATTAATGAGTCATGTAAACAAATACGCCCAAATGTCATACGTTCTTGTCCATAGCATTGGTACGTTACATTTTGATTATTTTCATCAAGACCTTGTATAATAAAAAGTATTTTCTCTCCCATTTGTATACGAATCGGCGTAATGATTTCTTCATAAATTAACGATTCTATTAACTGCCGGAATACTCTTCTTCTTACTGAAATGTACTCTTTTGATTGGAGTGCCTTCAATATTTTTGCGTGATAAACTTCTTCTTTCATAAATCCCTCCGCTATAATACGGAATATCGAATTCCATTATTTGTATTACGTGAAATTTTAGCACTACTTATGAACGAACAGCCACTTCTCTAACAAGTGGATTATCTACTTGTACATAAATTGCTTGCTCTAATGGATTCGTTAACTCATCGACATCGAAAAATCTCGTCAGTAAATTTGCTTTACATGCCAATTTATCTTCTTCTAACAATTCTCTTAAAAATGTAGAAGGTTCACGGTTAAATGGAAGGAACGATTCAATTACAGACCTTAATTCAGAAAGAAGAATTTCTTCCTTAATTAACCCTGCTGTACCAAAACCGTTAATGAGCCCAAACATATGATTGAAAATTAAATAATAACGAAATCTTTCATCCACAATATAATCGTCATATAAATTCCCAGTTTGTTCACCAATACCGGTCAATTCTTTATCTAGCACCGATTTCATTGAATTACAGAAATAAAACCCTTGATTATCACGGAAGTAAAACTTTACTGGATAGCCACCTTCCAATCGCACGACACTATTTTGCTGATGAGCTTCTAATGCAACTCCATAACGTAAATACATCCATACCATCGGCTTTAAAGAAATATTTAAATACCGTCTAAACCATTCTAAACTTACCTCTTCGCAACTTTTATTTTCTAGATCCGCTAAATGATGAATAATATTTGATAAACGAGTGCGTTTTCCAGGGATAGCATCTTGTACTAGACCAGCTATTAAAGTAGCGTCATTCGCATTTTCACTATAAAAAGGATTATCCCGAATAATCACTTCAAATCCGGACTCTTGCATACCATATTTTAGTGTAATGAAGGCTGGATCACATATAAAATCAAACCCTGGAAACTTTTCTAACACTTCACCAATTTTAGTATTTAACATTTCCTTACCTTCAAGACCACTCTCAAGTTCCTTCAATTTATTAATACGCATTGAATTTGTTACCTTTACAGGGAATGAAAACTTGAGCATATACTTCGAATGAGGATGATATAGCGTTCTAAGTGATGATGTTGCCATATAACACTTACCTTCTGGACCGATATATTCAAGAGCACCTTGATTCATCCAATTTTGCACATAAGATTGATGTAATAACCATTCTGCTTGAAGCGGATGGATTGGAATTAATGAATACTCATCTTCTTGACAGTACTTCGTAATAAATTCCTGACTAACAATTTCATCATTCTTTAATTCCTCTTTTATAATTGTTGTCGTAGAATCTATTAATAATGATTTTTCACTTACTATACTTTTATGTGCTCGAAAATAGTGAAGCTGACATTCTCCTTTTAACTCCGGAGAGTACATTGAACTTTTCCAATCCAATATACCTTGTCTACTCTTTGGTGTAGGATGGGTTAAATGTCCAAATAATAAAGATTGCTCCGCTTCTATAAAGGACGTATAGAAACCATATAATTCGGATGTATCCTTCACTCTCTCTTTTGTAAATTCCTCAATATTTTGACAACTACGAATGACTCGAAGCATAAGTTCAGCAGGATTTGTACCTTCTCCATAGTTGATAGACATTTCTTTTATTAAAAACGTAATAACCGTAACGTAATCTGCTTTTATGACATTTTTGTCTTCTCCGATTTGATAATAAAATTGTTCTCCAAACAAATGACGGTCTGTTGGTGATTTATATATAACCTCTCCATACAAAGTAACGTTTTGTGCCGATAACCGACAGCATAAATAAGTGGGGATAGCATCTCTTTGAAATGAATGGCAGAAAATATTTTCTATCCTTTTATCCTCCGTAATCCATTCTCCACTTCCTGTTTCTCTTAAATAACAATTTAAAAAGCTTTGTATTGTTGCATGTTCCGCGATTTGTTTCGCATGGTGCATACTGCTCCTCCTCTTTTAGACGAACACTATCAAATTTTTATAAAAATTCTAATAATTGAATTTCATTATCAATTATGATTCTAATTGATAATGATAATCATTTCAAGAAATATTTCGGAATTTTTTCACCTAACCAAACTTTCCGACTTTTCTTGGTATTACATCCGTACGCAAAAAAATACATCAATATAATCATTGATGTATTTTTTAATACTCAAATGTTTAGTTTACATAACAAAATTATTTGAATCTAAATTGATAATGATTTGTATAAGCAATCCATATCTCGCCAAGCATATGCTATTTCTTTTACATTTAGTCTTTCTAAAAATTTTGTATCAATTTTTTCAGGATTATATTTTTCATAAAACTTTTTAGACGGATTATTCGAAATCACCCAAACTAAAAGAGATTGTATATTATTTTTTTTATATTCAGAGAGTAAAGCTTGAAATAGTCTATTCCCTATTTTCAATCCTTGATACTGTTGTAATAGGTAAATCGCATATAATTCTCCATCACAATTATATGTACCTGTCCTTTCAACTCCCCCATCAATGAATCCAATTATTGTTCCATTTAACGTCTCTGCTACAAATCTATATTTGTTCTCATCTTCTTTTTGGAAGATGCTTTCCCATTGGTTTTCTCGTTGTTCATACGTTATATTTTCTAAAATTCCGTTAGCAACTATCCCTTTATATGTGGTTTTCCAGCTCTCCACATGCACTTTTGCTATACCTACAATATCCTCTTTCATTGCCCTCCTAATATTTATCTCCATCATTTTCATCCCCTTTTGTAAATGATTATAGCAAAATGTTTTATCCCATATAAAAAAAGAGTGAATTTTCATCACCCTTTCCACTCTTTTTTTATCTACTTTCAACCTCAACAGATACAACATGATTGATCTCTTTTAGTGAACTATATAGCTCCGTTGTATATAAATCTTCCGGCGCTAAAATAACCATTTCCAATTGCTGAGATGCTCCGTTATCAATATCTTTAATTTTCACTCGTTTCACTTGCATGTTTAAATTTTTAATTTGCTTAAAAATCCCATCTAACTCTCGATGCTCATTTACAGTAATTTTGATAGACAAGTCCTTTTGTCTCAATGAATATGGGCCTGCAATTTTCACAAGGTGAGGAAGTACATTGATTGCTAATATAATTAAAACCATAGCAACCGTCGCTTGTATATAAAATCCTGCTCCAATCGCAATACCTAAAGCTGAAGCAGCCCATACCATAGAAGCTGTCGTTAATCCTGAAATAACATCATTACTTCTTCGTAAAATTACCCCCGCCCCAAGGAAACCGATACCACTTACAATTTGGGCAGCAAGGCGCATTGGATCCATATTCGTATGACCCGGTACAGAATACACATTCACTGATTCAATTGAAACCATTGTAATTAAACAACTTGCGACAGAAATAACCATACTTGTTTTCACACCAAGCGGTTTATTCTTTAGCTGCCTATCTATCCCGATGAATAATCCTAAAAAGAGTGCTAAACCTAATTTGAATAAAAATTCATATGACATATTTCATTCTCCTTACTTTACAATGTTTCCCTTCGAATAATACACTATAACTCTTTTATGATATCAATTCCAGTCCTTTCTATTCATTTAATGACAAAAGCCGAAAAAACATTTTTTATTACAATGTTTTTTCGGCTTTTTCTATAGGTTTTTTATCGTGATTATAATACCTCTTTATTTTTGTTCTTTAATCTTAATCTGTGCATCTTTATAAAATGCTAATTTATTATCATTATACTCTTTTGTATGTGTATTAAATTGTTCTTTCGCCTTTTGCGCTTCCACATTTAACTCATTAACAGTTTTAACTTTTTCACCGATTTCTTTTAACTTCGTTTCTTTTACTTTTAATTTTTCATACAGTTCTTTTTCAGTCGCTAACGCCTTCGTGTAATTCTCATTCATCTTTTGGAAGGCATCATAACGATTTTCATACGATTCTTCTACTGCTTTTGCTTGTTTTTGCAATTTCTTATCTTCAAGCTTCTCTATATTGCTTTGAACCGATTTCGTTTCCTTCTGAGCTTTTTCTAACAGTTCTTTCTCGTTTTTCAATACTTTTTCACGCTCATCTACATTTGCAGTAGCTTGCTCAATTTTCTTCGTAACTGCTTCATTATGTTCTTTACCTTCTTGTAAAATTTGAGAATATAGTTCTTGCCCTTGCTTTTCTAATTGCTCTAATTTTTTCGTATCCTCAACTAAAGATTTTTCTTGTGTCGCTGCTGCTTCAAAAGCCGTATGTAAATTTTCTTCTGGCTTTTCACCGAAACAACCTGATAATAATCCTACTGATAATGCTCCAACAACTGCTACTTTTCCATACTTCAACTTCAATTCCTCCAATTACATACGGTTATCGTGCCAGAAATTCACTGGGAAGTGATTCTCTTCATGATATGCTTCAAATTCATAACCTTTTTCTTTTAGACCCTTTAAAATTGCTGGCACAGCAGCAACTGATTGCGGGTGAATGTCATGCATTAAAATGACTTCTTGCGGTTTTGTTGCACCAGCTAATACATTTTGAGCGATTTGCGCTGCCGCTGCATCAACTGGTACTTTATTGTATTTCCAGTCTAAAGAGTCAATTGTCCAGTCCCACACTTTTAAACCATCCTCAACTACTTTATTTCGGAGACCTTCATTTAAACCAGGCATCGATCCGTATGGAGGACGTGTTAATTTAGGGGCTTTCCCAATAATATTTGCGATTAAGCCTTGATCTTCTTTCATTTCATTAACATACTCGCCATTTTTATATAACTTCGCAAAATTGTGTGTCATACTATGCATTCCAACATAATGTCCTTCTGCATTTTCACGTTTTACTAAATCAGGAAACTGTTTCACATTCGCACCAATTAAAAAGAATGTCGCCTTCGCATCATGCTGTTTTAACATATTCAATAATTCAGCCGTATATTTTCCTGGCCCATCATCAAATGTAAGGTAAGCAACTTTTCTTTCCTGTCCATTAAAACGACTTGGTGCCGTTTTATTCATTTCAACTTTCGGTTGTTCACTTGCAAGCTGTATTACATTTTCTTGTTTCGCAACAGCTTTTGCTGGTGAAGTAATAGATTGAAACATGAAATACCCAATAGCTACTGCTGCAATCGCTATTAAAACGACTACTACTCGTTTAATTTTAAAAGCCTTTTCCATTCTATCGAATTCCTCTCCCTATTAATCTCATATATAAATCACCCAATATAATTATACATCTATTTATTTTTATTACACTATATAAACTTTATATAAATTATAGTGGGAGTTTTATCAAAATTGTTGTTCCTACGCTTTCTCTACTTTTAATACTAAGCGTACCACCATGAAGCTCCACCATTTTTTTTACAATGGCTAATCCAATGCCTGCACCTTCAATATGGTTATTAATCTGATAAAATGACTGCTCTATAAATGGTAGATGTTCTTTAGCAATTCCAATACCTTGATCTGTCACCTTAATCACGGCTTGTCCTTCACTTTTGGTCGCTTCAATGTAAACTGTACTTTTTTCATATGAATATTTAATAGCATTATGAATAATATTTAGGAAAACTTGTTTTAGTCTATTTCGATCTCCTACTAGTTCTACTCGTTCTAAATTAGCAACTAGATGAATCTGTTTCTCTTCTGATTTAGGAGTTAATTGCCAAATCGTCTCCTCTAGTATATCGTACAATTGTACCTTTTGTTTATATAAATTAAAATGATTTGACTGCAATCTTGAAAAATCTAGCAATTCCTCTACTAAATGAATCAATCGGTCTGTCTCACCTGAAATAATTCCCATACCTTGTTTTATTTCTTCTTCCGTTAAATGATCTACTGTTTTTAACGTCTCGCTCCAACCTTTAATTCCCGTTAAAGGCGTTCGTATTTCATGAGAAATAGAAGCAATAAATTCATTTTTCATCTTTTCTGCTTTTTCTATTTTATTAGACATATGATTTAAACTGTGTGCTAACTCACCTAATTCACCAGGATAATCCTCTTTAATTTGCTCCTTTAATGTACCTTCCGCAATTTGCGAAGAAGCATGAATAATAGATTCGATAGGTTTCACAAACGAATTCGCCAATCGTCTACTGATTAAGAATACGATACCTGAAATGACAATTCCGACTGAAATAGTAAACATAATAATTTCAATAATCTTTGCATTTACATGTGTTAAAACAGTCGTATATTTTAAAACACCGATAGTTTGCCCTTGATGTACGAGTGGACTTAATACTTCTAATTGTTCCACGTTATCTTTCGTAGTAATAACTTGGTGATACATTTCCCCCTCTAGTAAAGAATAAGGAATACTCACTTTACCTTCAACCTTTTGCCCACTTGACGATTGTATAATTGTACCGTGTCGATCGATTAGTTGTAATTCGGTTCCTTCTAACTGGAAGCTTTCAATTATGTCTCCACTATATTCTTGCAAACGAATAAAATATAATGAATTATATTCAGAAAAAAATCGTGTAGTCGTCTTCGCATGAGATTCTACATATTGCACAATACCATTATAGTAATATCGATAAATTGAGATTGAAAATACTACTTCAAATAATACAAGCATAAGTGTAATGACCGTCATAAAATATAAAGTCACTTTCCGTTTCATCTCATACTTTCCTTCCACACATATCCTTTTCCCCACACAGTAAGGATAAATTCAGGTTCTGATGGATTACATTCTATCTTTTGACGTAAACGTCTCATATTTACATCTACTACTTTCGTCTCGCCTACGTAATTGGTTCCCCAAATCATATTTAAAATTTCATCACGCGAAACTGGCTTTGAAGCCTGATTCATTAAATACTGTAATATCATATACTCTGTAGGTGTTAAATCAACTAATTGTCCACCTTTATATAATCTTTCTTCTATAATATTTAACGAGAACGGACCAGACGTGATTGTATTCGTTTTTTCTTCATGTACTTCTATTCTTCTTAATAAAGATTGTATACGCGCAGTTAATTCTACTGGACTAAACGGTTTTGTAATATAATCATCTGCACCAATTCCGAGTCCTTGTACCATATCCCCATCTTGTACACGGGCGGTTAACATAATAATGCCCATTTTTTTATTTTCTTCCCGGATAGCTTTACAAACTTGAAAACCATCGATCCCCGGTAACATAACATCAAGTAACGCTACATCAACAGTATGTTCACTTAAAATCTGTACCGCTTCTTCTCCAGTACTAGCTTCTAATACATAAAATCCAGCACGTTTCAAATTTAGGACAATAAAGCTACGGATTGGTATTTCATCTTCTAAAACTAAAATTGTTGACATAATTCCCACCTCCCTACTCTTGTTGATAATCCGCTAGCGGTTTTATATATGCTTTCATTTTTTCAAATTTTGATTGCTTCGGTACTGCATATACATGAGAAGCCGTTTTAACTGCTGCCTCGTATCCTTTTATTTTGAACCATTCTTTCCGCTTAAAAATATGGACTTCAAGCCATATTTCATTTGTAGTTGCATCCAAAAACTTTTGAACACTTGAATCCTTTTGCTGATCTGGAATAGTAATTTTTCCTATTAACTCTTCAGGAATTTTCACAAAATATCCTTTTTCTATATTGATATATCTTTCTTCTATAGGTTTAGTTCCATCTTCACTCCACTGTATGTAACGTTCAAAGAGCGGACTATCACCATGTGATTTATCTTCCCAACCTTTTGGACGCACAGTACGAACAAATTCAATAATGCCGTCTTCATTAACGTCTTTACTTTCCACAACATACTCATTGAATAAATCTTCTTTCCCGTCTATAGGTAGTCCCTCATAATGATCCTTATCAAATTTTGCTACATATGTTATACCTGAATGAGCCCCCACTCCTGCATCAATTACAACTGCCTTTGACATGTTAGAAATACGCCCCATTTGTATTCGCTGAATACTATTTATATATGGATCGAATGTAACTTCAGACATAGTCTTAAATTGTTCAATGAACTCAACTTTCAATTGCTCATCTTTTTTATAAGTAACAAGGCTTATATCATTAAGGCCATTTCTATTTAGATCCTCTATAAATAACTTCGTATATTGCCGATTATAAATCTCCTTCATATCATCATTTTCTTCCGAAAAAACATACATTACATGTTCTAAAGATTCACGACTTACAGAGATTCCAATTAATAACTCTCGCTTCCCGTTCCCTGTAAAATCACCGACTTTAACGATATCTATATTCTCACCATCAAATGTATGAGTGGACTTTAGTTTCCAGCCAGTGCTGCTTTCCGCATAAATAGCTAAATATATACTCCGATCTTCATTCGGTACTTTATAAAATACGATTGCTTCTTTTTTATTATCTTGTTTAAAATCCAGTGACCAAATCATCTGTTTATCTTTATTAGACATTGGAGTAAGCAACCGATAATTAACAGGCAAATCTTTATCTATTTGCTCTTTTAGTTCATTAATCCACTTTTCATTTGCAGGAGCTCCCATTAAACTTGTTGGAGCTTCAGACATTTTACATCCAGTCAATATAAAAATGATTCCCAAAATGCTTATCCATTTCTGCATATGATATCTTTCCTTATTACAAATTTTAAGTATTTCACTTTACTTTTTGCTTCTCCAATATTCTCATACATATGAGTATAATTTTTCTGAAATAAAAAATCGTTACAGAAAAGTTACAAATACATTTCCATAAAAAAAGATTGGCGGAGGCCAATCTTTTTTACTATTCGTTTCGAGCTGGTTTTGGTGTTATACCCAAATGATTATTTAATTTTTTTGAAATATCTTTTACATTCTTTTCATTTGGAATGTAATAATAAATACCACCAATACGTTTATCCGTTCCTTCTATTTGCATCTTTTCCATTTGCAGATCAGATCCTGCCATATTTTTCGTAATAGCAAGCATATCATCAAACGTTAAGTTTGTTTTCATATTTTTATCAACTGCATCAAGTAAAGAGCCCATTTTACTAATTGATTGAACAGACATTGCTTTTTTCGCAATTGCTTCAATTACAAGTTGTTGCCTTTGACCACGCATTGCGTCACTGTCAATTTTACGCGTTCTAGCAAGTGCAAGGGCTTGTTCACCATTTAAATGTTGGTAACCTTTTTCTAAATGGATCATACCTGCTTGGTCTTTACTATCTTGTTCTGTGAAAGTAACCGGTACATCAATATCAATACCACCAATTGAATCTACAATTTGTACAAATGACTCAAAGTTAAACTTCACATAATAATCAACTGGAACATTTAAAAATCTTTCCACTGTATCTCTTGTACTTTCAACACCACCAAATACGTGTGCGTGTGTAATTTTATCTAATTTCTTTCTAGATGGAATATAAACACGTGAATCACGAGGAATGCTTACTAATTTAACGGATTTATCATCTTTATTAATTGTCGCTAATAAAAGTGCATCTGTTCGAACCGCTTCACCATATTGGCTTTTTCTCATTTCGCTTCCATCGACACCCATGATTAAAATCGAAATATTATCCTTTAAAGGTTCCACTTCTTTGTCCCTTTTTGATGACTTATCAATTTTTGCATATGCATCACTTACAACAGCTTTTGCTTTGTTATATATAAACGATCCATATCCTACTCCTCCAAAAATAAGTAGGAAAAATGGAATTAAAATGAACCATTTTATTGATTTTCTTTTAGAACGTTTTTTACTGCTTCTCGTATCTTGTTCTAATTCAGAGCTCATGTTCATTCTCCTCTCTTTCTCTTTTCCTAGTATAATGTATGTCTAGTAATCTTCATATTGAATTTCCTTTCAATCACCTTACATTTTTGTAAGGTTACTTCATAAATTCAATATGTATTCCATTTCACATTATACTCTCGTGCTTATTTTTAGCAAGTCACTATTTATCAACTAAAAAAAATCAATACTTCAGAACATTCAAATTTACAGATTTATTATTCTGTTATTTGCAGGTAGCAAGACTTTCACCTCGAATTTCAGCACGAATAAAGAGTCAAGTTGCCCGTAAAATCCCGATTAATACAGTCTGATTATAGTTTTATTTTCCTATTTCTCATTTGGTGTGTATATTATTTGCTTCCCATTATTATTAATTAAAGCTGACTTTGCTTTTATTTTCGTTTTTTCTATTTCCACATCATCATTAGAGAAATTCACAATGATTTTAATGTTTTTTCCATATGAAGCAGATTGTACCAGCTTATCTTCTGACAGATATGCAAAGTTCGTCATTTCTTCTTTTACTGCCTTTTCATGAACATCATTCCAAACTTTCAGATGCTCTGTCATTTCTTTTTTATGCTTATTCCACTCTACTTCATCTAAATGGTATAAAGGTGGAACATTATACAATAATTCATATAACATACGATTTCCAACCTCGTCCTTTACCTTCAAACTTCCCCATTCCCAGTGGTGCGTTGTAATAACCGAATCATTGTATACTAGTTTATATAATGGCACCGAATATACTGGATTTAAATATACTTGCTTATATTCTTCTTTCAACGGTACTTGTTTTGCATATTTTTCTGGAACATTTTGATTTGGTGACCAATACCCACCGACATAATACGGGCTTGTTTTATTTTTTCTCATATCTTCATCATCCCATTTAATTACAGGCGTTTCAATTCCGTGCGCAAATGCAATTGTACTACTTGCAAAATCATTTCCACCTTCAGAGCCTACTACTATCCCTTTTTCTTGCGCGATATAATCCATTCTTTTTAATCGTGCTTTTAAATCTTGTTCTTGTGTCGTTAAATGTTTTGTTGAATAATCATCATAAATTTCGCCCGTCGCGTCACAATCAATAAACCATGAATTATATTTAGGGCCATTTTGTAATATATCGTTCATTCGTTCTTTTACACTAGGAAGTGATAATGTCGGATTTAATTTTCGGCCTCTCCCTAAAAACCCTTGCACTTTCTCTCCATTTTTCTTCGTTACAGTTGCTTCTTCATATAACGATGGATCATTAAAGGAAGCTGTGTTCCAATTTTTATCCCCTTTTTCGTGAATGGAATGATAAGAATCATACGGACCAACTAAATATCCCATTTTCTTAGCTTCTGTAACAAAATTAGGTTGCATATATCCTTGTTCCCAGTTCGGTAGACCAATCCACGCTTTGTCTATCCCTGCTTCTTTCATTTCCTTTATAATATCCGTTCCATCTGCGTTACCCCATTTACTTACTTCTTCAACGGCATCACCAAGTATCGACTTTAATAAATGCTTATTTAAGTTATATAACTCCATCTTCGATAAGTTATCTACACCTTTTTTTAATAACTCACTAGCCACCTGATCAACTTTCGGGAAAATATCCTCTTTATACAATTCCTTCATTGATAATGCTTCGTTTACATAACGCAAAATAACTTCTTTTTGATACTTATCGATGAAATCTTGTTTACCTACTCGCTCAAATACATTCAGTTCTCCAGGCTCTGAACTATTTTTTTGAATGAGCTCTTTTATATGGCTAAACACCGGACTATTTATTTGCTCTCTTAGCTTCGGCCAATTTACGTTACTTTCTGATAAACCATTTTGATTCCAAAAGTAAAAATGGGCTGCCCCGTAAAGTTTTTCGATTTCTTTATTTTTTCTTGCCTTTTCTTGTAATGTTTTAAATTCACCTTTTTCAACAATATTATCCTTATACAGTTTAGCAATACTTACTGCATCATTATTTGTCACATATAATTGAAAGCCATATGTTTTATTTTTATTTATACTCGGGAATTCATGTGTAAAATCAAACCCTATTTTCGGATCTGAATGAAATTTCAATTCATTATTAAACATATTGTTCGCAATATATACGATTGAATATTTAGAACCATTTAATGCAAAAAACTTCATAGAAAATGATTCAGCAAATGAATATACATCATCCTTTAAAAACTTCTTCCAATTCTCATCATTACTTGGAATTTGCTTACCTTCCCATAACGGAAGTGTATAATTTTCAGCTTGCACTTTTGGCCATGTGAAACTTTCTGCACCAGTCGATTCCACTTCAATATTTAAGTGATCTTTTTTCTTTTCTAAATTTACTTTTACTTTTTGATCAGGATATTCCCAAGATGTATGATCCTTGTCTTTTTTCAAATTCGATACCTTCATTTTCGGTAACGGTTGCGATGCCTGTTCCTTTACACCATCATGTTCTACAGTTAACGTAAACGTCTCAGGATTAACCTCATACGTAAAATCTTTATACATTTCTTTCTTTATTTTAGACTCTTGTAAAGCATCATTACCTTTTACATCACACCCGACTAAAGTCGAAAGTGACAATGTTGTAAGAAGACATACCGCTATCATTTTTTTCATCTTCTGCACCTCCACCACTGAATATACAGGAGCTTTGTTACAGGAATGTGGCAAAAAATAATGAAGACTGTCCCAAAAGCCGAACTTTAAAATGGGGTTATGTTCTTACTGAGTAAATTTACAACAGCACATGAAATTATATCAAACACAACTCTACTTATCTCGAAGCTTCGACAAAGAATATCGACTTAACTACAAAATATGACAATAATATCCTACCTATTAATAAGAGAGGGCCGTCCAAAAAAACTTTTTGGACGGCCCTCTTCAAAGTATAAAAATAAGTTCATTTTCACTACTTATGAGTTCAAACAAATCAAATTTTTAACAAGCTTTCCTTAACTGAAAAAGTAACTGTATATAATATATCCTAAAACTAGCACTAAAATTAATATCCCTGTACCTTTCCAATTCATACCACCTGTCATATCAACGGGGTTACCTGTTTCTGCTCTATTGAGTCCATCATTCAAAGAACCGGTAGGATTATTTTTCAATTCACCTTGTCTCATACGTTCTCTTTTTTCTTCTGGTGACTCTTTTGAACTCATATAATCACCTCTAAAATTAATATTCATTGTATATTCTCTTTCTAAAATATTATCACTCCCAAAAAAATTCCATTTAAAATAGATTCCCCATAACTTAAAGAAAGCTAGCAATGCTAGCTTTCTTTATAATCCAATATGTTCTTCCTTATTTACAGTAATCCCTTTATGATCGATTTCAAGCTCACATACTTTCATAGCTGCAAATACTCTCGCTAATTGGTCAGCAATTTCTTGACGCTTCTCATACGGAGTTAAAATAAAAATGGATGGTCCCGCGCCACTAAGAGCTGTACCATATGCTCCGAATTCTTTTGCGCATTTACGAATTGATGGTAATAACGGTACAAGTTCTAAACGATATGGCTCGTGGAAATGATCTCTTTCCATCATTTCACCTACAACTTCCCACTTCTTTTGACATAACGCAGCTACTAATACGTTACTTATTGCACTAGCCTTAACCGCTTCATGAAACGGAAACATCTCTGGTAATACAGATCGACTTTCATCCGTATTTAGCTCTTCATTCGGAATAAGAGAAATTACGCCTAATTCCTTACTTTCAATCCTTACAACCGAAACATTTTTTCCATCAAGTGCTCCGATTACAGTTCCACCTAAAATAGAAGCAGCAACATTATCTGGATGTCCTTCAAAATTTGTAGCAATTTGAACTTTTTGATCAGTTGTTAAATGCAAATTTCCAAGTTGATTCGCAAGTTCTATCCCTGCTACAATTGCTGATGCACTACTTCCTAGCCCTCTTGTCAGCGGAATATTACTAGTTACTTCTATTATATGGGGTGATAAAGAAGGACATACTTTACATGCCGTGCTAACAATTAAATTTTTATCATCTTTTGGAATTGAATCGTCAAAGGAATGTATAACTTGCCATTTATTAGCTTCTCCCTTTACACTAACTTCTAAATATAATGACAAAGCTATTCCAACAGAATCAAATCCAGGTCCAACATTTGCTGTACTAGCAGGAACACGAACTCTTAATGGTATCACGACATAATCACCCCTTTAATATGATCTTTAATTTGTTCTATATCATTTGACACACTTGCAATTTCTAATTTATTAGAAGAAATTGCAATATCAGGATCTTTTAAACCATTTCCAGTTAATACTGCAACAACTGTTTCGCCTTTTTTGATTTTTCCAGATTGAACATGTTTAATTACGCCTGCTAATGAAGCATTTGATCCTGGCTCAGCGAAAACCCCTTCCGTTTTTGCTAACAATCTATACGCATGTAAAATTTCTTCATCTGACACCATATCTATTTCACCATTAGACTGTTCGGCAGCCTCTACTGCATACGGCCATCTTGCTGGATTACCGATACGTATTGCTGTTGCAATTGTTTCAGGCGCTTCAATTACATGTCCTTTTACAATTGCCGCTGCTCCTTCCGCTTCAAAGCCGTGAATTCTTGGTTTCTTATAGCCTTTTTCTTTCTCATATTCACAGAACCCTTTCCAGTATGCTGTAATATTCCCAGCATTTCCAACAGGAATAGCTAGAACATCTGGTGCGTTTTGCAACTGGTCACAAATTTCAAATGCCGCTGTTTTTTGCCCTTCAATTCGATAAGGATTCACTGAGTTTACTAATGTAATCGGCTCTTCTGCAGCAATATTTCTTACAGCTCTAAGTGCATCATCAAAATTCCCTTCTATTGAAATAATCTCCGCTCCATAAGCAACTGCTTGCGCTAATTTCCCATGCGCAATTTTTCCTTCTGGTATTACGATAATACATTTCATCCCGAGGCGTGCCGCATAAGCTGCCGCCGATGCCGATGTATTACCTGTAGATGCACAAATGATTGCCTCTGCCCCTTCTTCTTTCGCCTTTGCAACGGCCATTACCATACCACGATCTTTAAAAGAACCTGTTGGATTCGCTCCTTCATACTTTCCGTATAACTGAATCCCTAATTGTTTTGATATATTTAATAATGGAATAAGGGGTGTATTTCCTTCCATTAAGCTAACATCAGGTGTGTTTTCATTCACTGGTAAATAAGTAGCATACTGTTTTAATAGTCCTTTATACATATTGTTTTTCCTCCTCAATAATGTAGTAACTGTTTATTTCACTTGCGACATCTTCTATCGCCCCTAAAACTTGTTCGAATTGATATTTTGAAGTTCGATGCGTCACAACAACGACTTCTGCAAGCTCACGATTCAAAGGTAATTGAATTACCTCTTTTAAACTCACAGAATAATCAACGAAACATTCTGTTATTTTTTTTAACATTCCAGGCTCATCTCGTAATGAAATACGCAAAAAGTATTTCGAAACTACTTCTTCATCTCCTTGTAATTCATACGGCTCCGGTTCTTTTAATACACTTTTATTTTTCGGAACTTGATTCATATTTTTAACGATTGAAATAATGTCACTTACTACAGCAGAACCAGTTGGTAACTTCCCAGCTCCAGGTCCGTAAAACATCACTTCTCCTACTGCTTGACCGTGAACATACACCGCATTGAATTCGTTATTCACATTCGATAGCGGATGATGACTTGGTAATAAAGTCGGTTCTACACTTAAGTGAATGGATGATCCTTGTTTTTCCGCTTTACCAATTAATTTCATAGTAAATCCTAATTTTTCGGCCATCTCTAAATCTTCTTTTTCAACCTTTCGAATACCTCTAACTTGCACATCATCTAAAGAAACATTCATCGAAAAACCTAAGTTTGCAAGAATTGCTACCTTTCTCGCAGCATCTAGCCCATCTACATCCGCTGTTGGATCGGATTCTGCGAAACCTAATTTTTGTGCCTCCTGTAAAGCCTCTTCATACGACCATCCATTTTGACTCATCTTTGTTAACATATAATTTGTTGTTCCATTTACGATTCCCATTATTTTTTCAATTTGATCTGACGCTAGCCCATCTGCTAATCCTCTTAATATTGGAATCCCACCCGCTACACTTGCTTCGTAACATAAGTCACATTCATTTTTATTTGCTAATTGCAAAAGCTCCGCACCATATACAGCCATTAAATCTTTATTTGCTGTAACGACATGTTTCTTGTTTTGTAAAGCCCTAATAATATGCTGTTTTGCTTCTTCAATTCCGCCCATTACCTCTACTACAATATCAATATTTGAATCATTTAGAACTTCATCGACATTACTTGTTACTACGATTCCATCAATACAAACATCACGTTCTTTTTCCAAATCACGTACAACGACTGTCTTTACTTTCACTTCATATCCTGTATCAAGAGCGATTTTTTTATAATGTTCCTTCAAAATATGAACAACACCACTTCCGACCGTACCTAAACCTAATACCCCAACATTAATAACGTTATTCATCTTCTAATCTCCTCCTAAAATTTTATTTTTCGCTTCTATCAATCACCTTGCTCTGCCATTTTCCCGTGCAGGTGGTGGTTATTTCCGTACGTACAAATCGTTTCATGTTACAGCACCTCCCTTCAAAATAATAAAAAACACACTCATCCCTAGGAAAGGGACGAATGTGTTTTCGTGGTTCCACCCTTGTTCCAACCTAGACTTATTTCCTTCTAGATTGCTCAAGTTCAGATAACGGCTGATACCGTCAATAATTACTAGATTACTCGTTCACTATTGAAGTTCAAAGGTGGTAAGATCATTTCTCGTGTTAGGAAGCTCACAGCCTTGGCTTCCCTCTCTGTAAACCGTAAATATGTTCTCATGTCCTTATCGTTACTTTTTCGTTCATATATATTTGTTAACTCATTATACTCGCATAAAAAACAAAATCAATACTATTTTTTAATTATTTTAAATTTTCAATCTTAAAGACTATAAAAAAACACACTCATCCCTAGGAAAGGGACGAATGTGTTTTCGTGGTTCCACCCTTGTTCCAACCTAGACTTATTTTCTTCTAGATTGCTCAAGCTCAGATAACGGCTGATACCGTCAATAATTACTAGATCACTCGTTCACTATTGAAGTTCAAAGGTGGTAAAATCACTTCTCGTGTTAGGAAGCTCACAGCCTTGGCTTCCCTCTCTGTAAACCGTAAAAATGATTTCATGTCCTTGTCATTACTTTTTCGTTCATGTCTATTTGTTAACTTATTATAGTTATGAAAATTTTAAAAAGCAAGCCTATTTTCACTCACTATTTTAAAGATACTTTTTTATTATATTTCACAATAACATTTTACAACGACTGCTCTTATTACTTTTTTTGCAATTTACTAGCTTGTAAATCAACGGTTCATATATAAATATTCCATTTTAAAACGAGAAGATCTCCACTTTCTAAAACTATATCAATAAAGATTTTTTTAATACAATCTTTTCGTATAACTTTCTTCTAAAGAACGTGCAACGTCCTCTTCTGAAGCATTCACTTTCGCATGCTCTAATAACATCTTCGCTGCTGAAGGTAGCTCTTTTTTATTTAACCACGATTTTGGATCCCACATTTTTGAACGTATAAAAGCTTTTGCACAATGGATATAGCACTCCTCTATCTCAACAACAATTCCAAGTAACGGATTACGTCCATTCGCCTGCATTTCTTTCAAAATTTCTTCATCGTTTGTAATGTATGCTCGGCCGTTTATTCGGAGTGTCTCCCCAAGACCAGGAATAAAAAAGATTAACCCTACATTTGGATTTGAAATAATATTTAAAATAGAGTCTATGCGACGATTACCCGGTCTTTCAGGGATGATAATTTTATTTTGATTTAATACATATACAAATCCAGGTGCATCTCCTCTCGGCGAGGCATCACACTCTCCTAATTTATTTGCAGTAGATAATACTAGAAAAGGAGATTTAGACAGAAAATCTACGCAATGGTGGTCTAGTGATGAAATAACTTTTTTTAACGCTCGCTCACTTGGTTGCCCCAATATTTGCCGTAATTCTTCCTCAGTTGAAATTATTGATTTTATTTCCTTACTCTCTATCTTCACTTATAATCACTCCTTTTTCTTTATTTTCCCAAAATTCAATACAAATATTGTATAATAATATTTACAGAAAGGGGAATTAAAATGACAGAGTGGTTAACAATATTTGATCCTGAAAGACATACACTTGGAAAGAAATTACGTGATGAAGTGCATCGTGACGGTGATTGGCACGAAACATTTCATTGCTGGTTTGTAGAAAAAGATGCTGAAGATATGTTTTTATATTTTCAATTACGCTCTATAAATAAAAAGGAGGCGCCGGGTATATGGGATATTACATCAGCTGGACACATTATGCATGATGAAGATGTACAGATTGGCGGCCTTCGTGAAATTGAAGAAGAATTGGGGCTTTCCTTTCATACGACTGATTTAGCATACAAAGGAATCTTTAAAATAGATTATGAAATTTCAAACCTTACTGATCGTGAGTTTTGTCATATGTATTTTCACAATGTAATAAAACCACTTCCATTTGCACCGGGTGAAGAAGTAGACGACGTGATGAAAGTACATGCAACTTCTTTTCTACAACTACTAAAAAAAGATATTTCATCTATAACGACTACTTCTGTTTTAAACAGTAATCCGATAACGATAACATTTGAAGATATTTATCCATATGATCTTGAATACTATGAATTTGTTGTAGAACAAGCAAAAGAATTGCTAAAAAATAATAGTTTGTAAATAAAGTGAAGGCTAATAATCAGTGGGGATTTTGTTCATCCCCCACTGATTATTAGCCTTCACCAATCGGGCGTTTACGGGCAGCCTGACTCCCACCTAACTTCTTTGCTCCAGCCGAATTTTGAGGTGAGTGTCTTACTGCCCGTTAATGCGGGATAAAATAGGACTCCTAGCTTATATTGCCCGGGAGTCCTATTTTATTCATCATTGTTGTTCAAGTGTCTTCAATCTTTTCTCTACTCGCATAAATAAGCGAATGATTAACAATAGCATGACAGCCATAATTACTGCTGTTGTATGGGGATATCTAAACAATATACTAGTAACACTTCCAATTAACATCATAATAAATCCATTTTGATTCATCACTTCTGCACTATACCTGTTACCCGCATCCCATAATTCCTTATTTTTCATTGATCGTTTCGTCCGGTAACCATATGCTGCGTTTATATCTGTCGGTGGATTCTTTTGAAGAATAAGTGCAGCAAGTATAAATATAATACCAATCAATATACTCATTCCTATATTTACTAGTGCATACATCAATTATATCCCCTCCTAACCTACACTTTCATTATACGGTATAATCCTGTATTTCCCAATTGATAACACATTCATTTTCTTTCTTTCGATGTCTGGAACATACTTGGAAGTGTTACAAAACGTGCACCTTTCGTTTTTAACTGTGGAATGATTTTGTCTAGCGCATCTACAGATCCTTGTAAATGCCCACCTGGAGTTGAATGCTGAAGTATTACACTACCAGGAAATGAATTCCCTAACACATTATTGGTAATCGTATCAGCAGTTACCCCCTTCCAATCAACCGTATCGACGCTCCACTGTACAATCAT
Source organism: Bacillus cereus group sp. BfR-BA-01316 (assembly GCF_022664195.1). Classification (NCBI taxonomy): domain Bacteria; kingdom Bacillati; phylum Bacillota; class Bacilli; order Caryophanales; family Bacillaceae; genus Bacillus; species Bacillus cereus group sp. BfR-BA-01316. The sequence continues at coordinate 51,589 of NZ_JAKUGX010000006.1, read as the reverse complement.
AAAATTTTGCTCCGTTGCCCACTTTAATTGACTTTCAAGTATTTCACCATACGGCGGACGTATAAATTTAGGAGCATAGCCAGCTAAATGCTTTAATATTTCTTCTGTTTTTATAATTTGATTACGGTACTCGGCCTCATTTACTTTCGCTAAATTGGGATGACTATACGTATGATTACCAATTACATGCCCCTCATTCGCAATACGCTGTACTACATTCGGATACTTTTCTGCGTTTTCGCCAAGCAGGAAGAAAGTAGCCTTCACATTATGCTTTTTTAACTTATCTAATATTTTCGGCGTAAATACTAAATCTGGTCCATCATCAAATGTAAGAGCTACTTCCGCTTTATTGTACGGTCCTGAAAATGCATACGCATATTTTTCGACCCATGAAAATGGTGTCCATGATCCACGATCCTCTTCTTTCATTTGAACTTCATAATTTTGAGGAACATGTAATGCGTATGGCAATGCGTTTATATAGTCTCCATAATAAAATGAATGATACGGCATATAAGCATACGAAACATCTCGTTCTAATCCCCATTGAAATGGAACGAACATTTCTGGTGAATAAAAATAATACATGATAAAAACCTCCCTAAAATTTCATATGTGATTCATCTGCACTTTGTTAGAGAATTTCTTATCAATATACAAAAATAAGACTGTCCATAATTAGGACAGTCTTACTACTTTATACAATTAATAAAGTGAAACTTTAATCAGTGGGGGGGTTTTCATCCCCACTGATTATTAGTTGAACCAATCGGGCTTTTACGGGCAGCCCGACTCCCACCTAACTTCTTTGCTCCAGCCGAATTTTGAGGCGGGAGTTTTACTGCCCGTTAGTTAATGCGGGATAAATCGATGTACTATCTTTCGGCAAAGTTTTCACATGTTTTAAATAGCTCGTCACTTTATCATCGTCATCTTGTGGATATTGATATCCATAAGTGTTAGCAATTTCGTTCGCAACTTCTCTAAATAAATCACCCATTACAAAGAATGACTCCCAAATACTCTCATATTCTGCATTAGAAAATATCTTTTTAAATTGCTCCCACATACCTTTGTCAACATATCGCTCAAAATGCTTCCCAAACTTTCCTGTATTAACTGTAAAGTCTGTTTTCATACCAATATGCCATTCTAGCATTACGATCAACATATCTCGTACAGGACCTTCAATCATTCCTTTCGCATAAGAAAGTTCCTCTCTCCATAACCCTTTCCCTACATTTGTACTGCACCACCAAAATTCATTACAGCAATCCAAAAACTCTTTTTCTGTAGGCTTTTTTATTAAGTAATCTTTATCGCTTGCTGGTGGTAATTTTTCAATACAATTATCTTTATCAAGAAGTAGTTTACTTAAACTATCTTGTCCAACGAACTTAGTTATTAAATCAACTGGAACTAACGTTAAATCAATCCGATTCCCATCCATGAACTGCATTAAATACGGAAATTTCCCGTCTTCTTCTGCTGGAAGTAATGACATTTCTTCCGGCATTTGAACAATCATTATTTCTCCAAATCTATGAATCCAATTATGATTAGATGTAAAAGGTTGTACTTCTTTTACAACATAAATAATATCATAGTCTTGAAAACAATCTTTTTTCACATTCGGATTCACACGTGATCCATTCATGATGACAGCTCGAATTCTTTCATCCTCTTTTGCTGTATTTATAATTAAGTCTAGCATTTCTTTTTCAGTTCTCATCTACTCACAACCTCCAATTTTTTAATATAACATATAGTGTTATGTATATCGGAGGCCCACGAGCTAACTGCGTTGTACACGATACACGTTATAATTGTTCAAACATCTTTTTCATTCCACTTATCTCCTTACATCATTCTTTAACGACTGCCATTACAAATCCATCGTATCCCTTACTTCCGACAGTTTGAAGCGCTGTAGCACTTACACGTGGCTCAGCAGCTATTATCTCATAGAAACGACGTATCCCTTGTACACGAGGATCGCTACTAGTATTGTCAATAACTTCACCTTCACGTACTACGTTATCCCCAATAATTACAGTGCCAGGGCGTGATAGTTTCATTGCCCAATCAAAATAAGCCGGATTATTTTGTTTATCAGCATCTATGAAAATAAAATCAAATGGTTCATACTTCTCTTTTTCCATTTCCTGTAAAGAATCTAACGCTAATCCTACTCGTATTTCTATTCTATCATTCAAATTAGCACGCTCAATATTGCTCCGTGCAATTTCAGCATGCTTTTCACTTGCTTCTAATGTAACAATTCGCCCTCCAGATGGCAATGCTCTTGCAAGCCATATAGTGCTATATCCGCCTAGAGTGCCAATTTCTAAAATGTTACGAGCTCCTTGAATTTGTACTAATAGTTGTAAAAACTTCCCTTGAGTCGGCGATACATCATGTGCTGGCAAATTAGCTGCAGCGTTTGCTTGAAGAACTTCTTCTAATGTAGAATCTTTCGGTATTAATACATCACTCATATATTGATCAACAGCCGTCCATTTCTCAATTGTACTCATGTAAATACCATCCCCTTCAATTTCTCAATGCTTTTCTACCATTCATATTTGATTATACAGAAAATTCTGTTTCATAAACAAAAAATAAAGAAGAGACACCCACTCCATTACAGAATAGATGTCCCTTCTTTGTATTTTATATTTATCCCTTACGGATTAGTAGACCAAAGTCCTGCTGATTTAATAAATGTACGTTTATTTAATTTCAACTGTGCTACGATAAACTCTGCAATATCTTCTGCTTGCATAACTTTATCAGGATTTCCATCAGTTAATCCTAAATCTACTGCCATATCAGTTGCTACTGTACTTGGTGTTAAAGCAGTTACACGGATATTATGTTTACGAACTTCCATCGCTAACGATTCTGTTAATCCAAGAACTCCAAATTTAGAAGCACTATATGCACTTGTTACAGGTGCACCTTTTTGTCCTGCTGTAGATGAAATATTAATAATATCACCAGATTGTTGTTCAATCATGCTTGGTAAAGCTGCGCGGGTTGCATAATATACACCCATTAGGTTTACTTGAATGATTTTTTCCCAATCAGCAACGTCTAGTTCTAAGAACTTACCAAACTTAGAAATACCAGCGTTATTAATTAAAATATCGATAGATCCTAAACCGTTTTTTAATGTTTCAATTGCAGTAGTTACCTCTTCATATGAAGATACGTCAGCAGTCGCAATAACAGCTTTTACGCCTTCTGCTTCTACTTCTTTCGCTACTGCTTTTAAGTTTTCTTCTGAACGAGCTAAAAGACCAACATTTACGCCTTCTTTCGCTAATGCGATCGCTACAGCGCGACCAATCCCTCTACCTGCTCCTGTAATTAAAGCATTTTTTCCTTGTAATAATTCTGCCAAGTGTAACACTCCTTAATCATCTCAGTTGTTTATTATATTAAAAGTGTATCTATGTTTATGTAAAAAGGCAATGATGCACTTTCATGTGCGTAGGTTACTTGTAGGTAACTATAGTAATGGTAAATGCATATTTAAAGAAAAACTAAAGTAATAAATCGATAACTAATCTTCTCTTCATAAAAAAGTCCTCTCTAAGTCTCATTCTTTTCTCCACATTACCAGGAGTTTTTGAATTACTACTTAAAGAGGATAGTCTCAAACAACGTTGTTTTATAAACTACAAAATATTATAGGATTTAATCAACTTTTTTAAATTCTTTAGATTCACTTTTGGAATTTCCGGTAAACCGCGAAATAATATAAACAAATGGGGGGTATTCAACACCGCTAAATTTCGAGGGAGTAAGTATACTGCCTAGCTAGGATTCGGTAACAATATAAATTATGTAGATAAATGATTTTCTACTAAATTATTCACTACATTATAGTTGGTTTCGAGTTTCTCTTGAATTGCTTTTGCCATCTTCACAGCATATTCTTATCATGAGCATATGAAGATGACGCACAAGCTCATAGTGCTGTTCCTATTCTTCGTCACTAAATTCAAAGCTCTTCTTGAATGGAAGTGAACTGTTACCATCAACAGAATCTATTTCCCTAATTTCACCAAACTGTAATTCTTTTTACCTTTACGAATAATGATAAACCTTCCATCGAATGAGTTTCCAACTGTAACATCTGTATTTACATCCGTTACCTTTTCACCATTCATAGAAATAGCTCCATTATTAATGTCTTCCCTTGCTTGACGTCTAGAAGGTTCAATCCCTAGGTCAACTAACCACTCAACAATATTTTTTGTTTCGTTTGAAGCGTGGAAAGTTGGCATATCTTTAAATCCTTGTTCAATTTCATCTGCAGTTAATGATCGAATATCCCCACTAAATAACGCTTCTGTAATTTTTAATGCTTGCGAAAGCGCATGCTCACCATGAACAAATTTCGTCATTTCTTCTGCTAATACTTTTTGTGCTTCACGTTTATGAGGTTCTGTTTGAACCTTAACCGCTAATTCATCAATTCTATCTTTCGTTAAGAAAGTGAAGAATTTTAAGTATTTAATTACATCGCGATCATCTGTATTCACCCAGAACTGATAGAATTCAAATGGTGTTGTTTTTTCTGAATCTAACCAAATCGCCCCACCTGCTGTTTTACCAAACTTTGTGCCGTCTGCTTTTAGCATTAAGGGGATTGTTAATCCAAATGCTTTTACCTCTGCCCCTTCTAATTTACGTATTAAATCTAACCCACTTGTTATATTGCCCCATTGGTCACTACCACCAATTTGTAGTTGTACTCCTTCGTATTTGTATAAATGATGGAAGTCCATAGCTTGTAGAATTTGATATGAAAATTCTGTAAAAGAAATTCCGCTCCCTAATCGACTTGCTACAATGTCTTTTGCTAACATCGTATTCACACTAAAATTCTTACCGTAATCACGTAAAAATTCAATAATATTTACCTGATGTGTCCAGTCATAGTTATTTACCATCTTCACTTTACTATTACCACCAAAATCAAATAACTTTTTCATTTGTGTCGTCAATGCCTCAACATTATGCTGTACTTGTTCTAACGTCTGTAATTGACGTTCTGTTTGACGTCCACTTGGATCACCAATTGTCCCAGTAGCTCCTCCAATTAAAATTACTGGATGATGCCCTTCTAATTGGAAACGTTTCATCATCATAAATGGGATTAAATGTCCAATATGCATACTATCACCCGTTGGATCTACCCCACAGTACAGGGAAATTTTTTCCTCTTCTACTAACTCACGTAACCCTTCTGCATCTGTTTGTTGATTGATAGCATTACGCCATTCTAATTCGTCAATGATGTTCATGCTTTTCTAACCCCTTTCATTTTTAAGAATTCGCTTTTTTAGTGTGTCTGAAAACAAAGGTCCCTATGTCTAAAAAATACATAAGGACCATTCTTAATCGTATTGCCGCCCAGATTGTACCATTAATATTACTCTCAGCAATTGTATCTATAACTACTGCGCTGTGCTTCTTCAACTTTTATCGTATACTACACCTTAAACAGATTCATCATTACTTTTATTTTTCGCATTGTAAATTATTTCAAGTTTTTCTTGAATTGCGCTTTCAATCTTATTAGCGTATTCATCGAATACATCTTTATCATGAGCGTACGGAGATAATGCACAAGCTCGTAGTACTGTTACTTTTCTTTCCTTATCCCATTCTTCTTTACTAAATCCAAGACTTTTCACAAATGGAAGTGGGCTATTTCCATAATCAGGGATAGCAAAGTCTGTATGAGAAGTAAGAAATTCATTGTAGTATATATTTCCTTTTACATAAGAAGATTGACCAAAAAAATCATGATTTAATTTGTTCATTTTTGCTAAACTTGTGTTTCCTTCTTCATTAAATACATAGTCAACCATATTAAAATCAGGCTTTGTTAATGGATAAACATGAATAGTTTTATCTCCAACTTTAAATTGTTTATCCTGTAAAAAATGATAAAAATGGTAAGCTCCTTCAATACTTGCACCTAGTAATTTACCATAACCAGTCACGTTTAATGGTAATACTTTATGGGCTGTCCAAACTGAGGCTGCAGTTGCCCCTGCTTTAGAACCTTCAAGCATATATGCACCAAGTAATGCAGGAATATCAGCTCCCTTTTCAAACACATATGTTGCGAAGTAAGAAATTACATCACGCATTCTAATATCTTTTACAACAATCCCACCCGCAGAGTATGGTATATACCCCATTTTATGTGGATCAATTGTAACGGTTTCAGCCTGGTCTATTGCCTTGAAAGAATTGTAAATATCTTCTGTCAACCATTCATTTTCCGAATTGAAAATGCCATATTTTACATATGTTTCATCGATTTTGTTATAGTCAATAAATTCATTGTTCTCATCTAAGAAAATCGCTCGAGCATACCCGCCATAAGCAGCATCTATATGAATGTAAAAATAAATACCCTCTTGTGCTAATTTTTCGCGCAACGCAACAATCTTATCAATACGATCTACTTGTCCTTCTTCTGTTGTACCAATAACAGCTACCACACCAAGAATAGGTATTTTTTCTGCAGCTAATTCTCGGATTTTTTCTTCAAGTTTATCAATGTCCATGCGATAGTTATGATCAACATCAATTGTTTCCACATTATCAAGGCCTATACCAATAATATCCGCTGATTTTAGCCAAGAATAGTGTTTAGTTTGTGGAATCAACCATTTGCCCAGCTCTTGTAGATGTTGACCATTACGCGCAGAATGTGCTTTAATTTCATCAATTTTTCCAGGTATTCTTTCTAAAATATTTAAAATTTCTTCTGTAGACATATTTAATAATTCCCATTCTGATTTATCTTCTACAAATTGAGGAGCTACTTCTTTAATCGCTAAAGGAAGGGATTTCATGTTTCTTGCATACCAAAGGCCTTCTAGATTAGCAATAGAACCATCCGCACAAATATGCCCCCAACTCTCACCTTTTTTATAACTCATAAGAGCAGCAAATTCATGCCCTACTTCTTCTTCCATTTGAGAAGTGCCTGGAGAAGATTCATACGCCACGTTATTCCCATTCCATAACATTGCAGCTGTATATGCAATAATAGCCGGCATTAATGTTTCTGAATTCATATGTCCCCAAAACCGCCCTGCCGAATGCCATGGTAATGAATTGGTACGAAGTTTTGAAGATAACACATCCATTACACTGCGGATATGGTCAGCAGTTTCTACGAAATTTTTCGAGCTTTTATCTTGCGGAGTAATAACTGGTAGGTCTTGTGGTTGGTAATTTTGACGCCAACCTACATGTTCATCTACGATTTTAATTAACAGCTCTTTAAATAAATCGGCATTTTCACCTTTATCACCTAAGAATAATGCTTTTAAATTAATATCCGGTATTTTATAGTTCATTTTTCATTTCCTCCAAATTATCACAAATATTCCCTAAGTAACCTCGATACAAAATACGTTATTATTTTTTGATTTTTTCTGCACAAAAAATTCACACATAAATTAATATCTGCCATCAAAAACGGGATATAAAACACTGTTAATCAAATAAGCCAGCTCATTTGATAACAAAACTTAAGGAATACGTACCAAATATTTATTTGTTCTTTAGCTTGATTTCCTTATATCCTCAGGTGAGCTATTATCTTTCTTCCACTCTGGTTTTTTAAATTTGTTGATGATAAGTGCTATACCAATCATTGCTAATGTAACGACCACTTGATAAATAACATATCCAGTATATTGACTTGGCTTTAAAATAGATGGCGGAATAATACTTACAATAATCGTAAAAACAATACTTATCATTGAAAGAATAGAGACCGTCCATATTAATCCATTCCCTTTACTCCCTAATCTGAATGGTCTATTAACGTCTGGCATCTTATAACGCAAGCTAACAGCTGAAATAGCAATTAAAGAGTACACAACACAATACAAAATTGTTGTTGTAATTGTTATTATTAAGAATGCACTGTTTACATCTGGAACTACTATATATAAGATAGATACTAATGAAATTACAATTGCTTGAATCATCACAAAAGTGATTGGAATATCTTTCTCTGTTCTCTTTTGAAAAAACTTCGGCAAATTCCCTTCATCTGCCACTTTAATCATAGATTTACTTGGTCCAAGTACCCATGCACTTAGCTGAACTAAAACCCCAATTAAAATCATTAAAGAAATAATGTTAACAAAGATAGATGGAATCCCTAGATTTTTGGTGAAAATCATATATGGCTGTGTTATATTCGCAAGCTCTAATTTACCTTTTGATACCGCATTTGAAACAGTTAACCCAGCAATGATATTAAAAATTGCTAATAAAATTACTGAAGTGATAACAGCAATTGGATAGTTACGTTTTGGATTATCAATATTATTTGCATGTACAGACGAAATTTCTACTCCTGCAAAAATAAAGATAATTCCTGATAAATAAGTTAAACTTCCTAAGTCCTTAAAATTAGGAATAAGATCCCTTGGCTTAAAGCCGCCTAAATAACTATTCGATTGAATCCCGTTTTTTATCATATAAATGACACCTAGAACAACAAGAATGACAAACGGAATGTACACACCAATAACAGCGCCCCAGTTACCCGCAACTTTTACCATATCAAACTTAAGGTTTAATAAAGTCACACTCCAGTATGAAATTAAGATTATGGCAAAAATAAAGTAGTTGTTTGAAGATAGTTCTGGCTTATTAATAACGTAACCCGATAGAATACCAACAGTTGACGCAACCATTACCATCCCAAAAAACATTTGAACCCATAATAACCATGAGGTGACAAATCCCCATTTCTCACCTAATGCATTTTCCACCCAAACTTGAGGTCCACCTTCTTCAGGGAAAGCCGTAGAAAGTTCAGCTGACATTAACGCAATAGGTAGAGCGAATGCAAACGCAGCTATCAACATATAGAAGATTTGGGTCCAACCAGTAATTGAAAGAGTCGGCACACTTCGTACCGTTCCAAAAAAAGCCATTGTAATACCAATTAACCCAAAAAGTGTCAATTTCTTTATATTAGACATGAAAATTCCTTTCTTTTCCATATTTAAACTAATTCATAAAAAATATTAGATGTACCCTTTTTAAAATAGGCATATCAATTAATAGTTATGTAAGAAAAGGATGTGGCAAATTTTAATAACTAGGTAAATTTCTTTAATAGGTGTCTTTTCATAAAGGCATATGCAGCCTGATGATCTCGTTTTTTACGAAGTTGAATATCCAATGTGTACCCTTCTTTGTTCCTCCACCATATTTCAAATGCGCCAATTACTCCTCATCAAGAAGAAACGAGAATTAAGCGAATATAAATAACTTAACAACCCACATTAGCAACAAAACATCAAGAAAAGGCATTCCAGATATGGAACGCCTTCTTTTATTTTATAAAATCATCAACTTAAACCTATTTTTCAAATATACTCTTTAACAATATGAAATATTCTAATTAACATAACCCATCATTATCAGTAGTCAGTAATGAATAGAAATTTAGTTATGGGGGATTTTGATTCTCTAGGTTGATGGGCATGCGGAAACTTCCCTAATCCTGTTTTTCTTTATAATAAGGAATACGTACAATAAATTCCGCACCATTTCCTTCCGTGCTCTTAACTTTAATTTCCCCTTGATGAAGATCTACTACTTTTTTTACAATCGCCAATCCCAATCCGCTACCTCCATGAGCGCGATTCCGTGAAGAATCTGCTTTGTAAAAACGTTCAAAAACATGCTGCTTCTGTTCCTCTGATATACCAATTCCATTATCATGAATACGTACTTCCACTAATTCCTCATGTTCTTTTAACTGAATTGTAATCGTACCACCGCTTGGAGTAAATTTAATACTATTATGAATTAAATTAATCCACACTTGACTCATACTTTCTTGGTCGGCAGTTACATGCACTTTCTCTAAATCAAGATCTAATTCAATTTCCTTTTCAGCCCAGAGCGGTTCAATATTTAATACAATTTGCTTTAATTGTTGATCTAATCGATAAGTCACTCTTTCTGGTGTATACTCTTCAGACTCTAAAAGGGTTAACTTCAGTAAATTTTGACTCAGTTTAGATAATCTCGTTGTTTCAGTTTCAATAATGGTAAGATAATGTTTTCTTTTTTCCTCAGAAAGATTATTATCTTGTAATGCTCTAGCAAACCCTTTTATAGAAGTTAAAGGTGACTGTATTTCATGAGAAACATTCGATACAAATTCTTGCCTCATTTTCTCCATTGCATTAAGCTCTTCTGTCATATCATTTATACTTTTTACGAGTACACCAATTTCTCCATCATACTTTTCTTCATTTCGTATTTTTACGGAGAAGTCTCCTTTTGCAATTTTTTGTATCGGTTCAATAATAGTCCAAATCATCGCCTCTCGTTTTGGTCTCATTAATATTCCGATCAATGTCCAAATAAGAACAATAAATACAAAGCCGACCATGTCACTAATTAGAAAAGTAACAAAAGGCGATACGTTTATTTCAAGAGCATTTATTATACTTGATGATACATAAAATGCTATAGACCAAATTATAGTGAGAAAAGAAAAGAGCGCTATTATCGCTCCGATTACTTTCAGCATCTTCAACTTACTCATTCGTTCTCTTTTTCTCATTTACTTACCTCTAAGCGATACCCTAAGCCTCTTATCGTTTTAATACTAAACTTTGACTTCTCTTCTTGAAATTTTTCACGTAACCGATTAATATGAACGTCTAGCGTGCGTTCATTCCCTTCAAAATCATATCCCCATACATCTTCAATTAATTGCTCTCTTGAACAAGTTCTTCCCGCTTTAGAACCTAATGTAAAGAGTAACTCGAATTCTTTTAGCGGTAACGTAACCGTTTGTTCTCCGGATGTAACTTCAAATGTTTTACGATTTAACAGTACATTTCCAACTTGAATAGATTGCGATACTGTAATTTGGTAACGTTTCAGTAATGCCTTTACTCTTACTACTAGTTCTATAGGGTCGAATGGTTTTACAAGATAATCATCTGTTCCAAGGTGAAATCCTTTTACTTTTTGAGACGTTTCCCCTTTGGCAGTTAGCATAAGAATCGGGATATCATAGTATTTTCTTAATTCATAACATAAATCAAATCCATCCATATTCGGCATCATAATATCAAGAATCGCCATATCGATTTTCACTTCTTCTATTTTTCGAAGAGCATCAAGTCCATCAACCGCCTCATATGTTTGAAAACCTTCTCGTTCCAAAAATAGAGTAACAAGCTCCCTAATGTGCGGATCATCATCTACAATTAATATTTTAGGTATCAAGGAATCATATCCTTTCTGCTTAACATACTTATTACAACTCTCAAAAATCAACAATCAGTGAAGTGCTCCCTCACTGATTGTTTTCATTCTATAAGGCACCTTCTTTAATTTTCAACTGCTGCATTGCGAATTCACGATACATGTCATGTGTACGTAATAATTCGTCATGAGATCCACTACCTGTCAGATTCCCTTTTTCAATAAAGATAATCTTATCTGCATCTACTACGGTAGAAAGCCTATGTGCAATAACTAAAGTTGTTCTACCTTTCATTAAGTTATTTAACGCCTTTTGAACGACAGACTCTGATTTACTATCGAGACTTGAAGTTGCTTCATCTAACATAAGGATTTGCGGATTTCGTAGTAACGCTCGAGCAATCGCAATTCGTTGTCTTTGCCCTCCAGAAAGCTTCACACCACGCTCTCCAACTTCTGTTGCATATCCGCTTGGTAAATCATGAATAAACGCATCAACATACGCCATCGCTGCTACTCTTTCAATTTCTTCGTCAGTCACTTCACCCTCAACACCGTAACAAATATTATCACGAATCGTTCCATCAATTAACGGACTATCTTGTGAAACGTAACCAATTTGACGTCGCCATGACTGTAATGAATATGCTGTAATTGGTTCTTTCCCTAATTTTATGAAACCACTAGTTGGCTCATAAAAACGTTCTAACAGCGAGAATAAAGTTGTTTTTCCGCTACCACTTGGTCCTACAATCGCTGTTACTTTTCCAGATTCAATCGTGAAGTCGATATTTTTCAACACTTTCTCTTCTTCGTTATACTCAAAATGTACATTTTCAATAACGATCGACTGCTTCGCATTTGTAACATTCATACCTGTCTCATGATCTTCTACTTCATATTCTAAAATCGTATTAATTCTTTCGGTTGCACCAATTGCTTTTTGGAACTGAGTAAAGAACATAGATAACTGGCTCATCGGCATAATAATTTGAACTAAATACAAAATAAATGCTACAAGTTCACCTGTTGTTAATGCACCGCTAGAAACTCGCATTCCACCATACCCTACGATAATAACAAGTAATGCCATTAAAACAAACGACATAACTGGTGAAATTAATGCTTGCACTTTTCCTTCTTTCAAACCAAATTGCAATAATTTTTGGATACCTGTATTCCCTGTTTCATATTCTCTTTTTTCCGTATTTGAAGATTTCACTAAACGAATTTCTGATAACACTTGTGTTAACACACTTGTAAACGAAGCTGTTTCATCTTGAAGCGCTTTTGAAATCTTATACATTTTCCGTCCAAGTGGAACTAAAATTAGTACCGATAATGGAATAACCGTTAAAAGTAAAATTGTCATTTTCCAGTCTAAAACAAATAATACAATTAATGACCCAATAATTGAGATACCGCCTGTTAATAAGTTTGACAAATGCTCAGAAATTAATGTTTTAACAACACCTGTATCATTTGTCATACGACTAATTGTATCTCCCGTTCTGTTTTGATCATAATAAGACACTGGTAAAATAAGTACCTTTTTCCACAATCGTTCCCTAAGTCCAGCCACAATTTTTTGTCCAATATAATTCAGTAAATAAATAGACAATCCCGCAGCAATTGTTTGAATAATAAAGAATGCAATTAATCCAACAATTTGTCCCGTACTAATTGAGGAAAGTGAAAAATTATCAACTAAACCTTTTGTCAGCATTGGAATAAACAAACTCGCTCCAGTAGAAAGTAAGCTCATTAGTAATGCAAAAATAAGAATGCCTTTCGGTGGATTTGTATCTCGAATAAGACGTAAAAACTGCCTCCAATTCCCTTTTTTCTTTTCTATATTCCTAACTTCCATTGTCGTTCATCTCCTCGTTATAAACAAAACTATTATCTCTAAAACTAGAATACGCTATAAATGTAAACTGAATGTAAACACACTTTTTCTATTTTTACAAAATATACATATAAACTCATCTTTACAACAAGTGTAAATATCTGATATTATTACCTGGTACTTATTATTCTATGTGAATTATAGACTACGCATAGAATAATAATAACTGATTTTTTCAATTAGCTAATTTAAAATACTATATAAATCTCCAGCATTGAAAGGAGTATCCTTTTTGCAAACAAATAAACATTCCGAAAAGGAAACAATCATTTTTATTCATGGATTAGTTGGAAATCGCCGCGCCTTCAAAAAAGAGCATAAACGATTTTCTGCATCCTACAACATTATAACTTATGACTTATTAGGTCACGGCGACGATAAAGGAGAAGCTATCGACTTTTCAATACAGCGCCTCGTAGATCAATTATTGAACTTGTATGAAAAAGAGGGAATTGAAAAGGCTCATATTTGTGCTCTAAGCTATGGCTGTTATATCTCTACGACATTTGCACAAATGCATCCAGAAAAAGTATTAAGCATTTGTCATATTGGTGGACATTATAATAACCCTTCCCGTTTATATAATGTTTTTCGAAAATTTTGGGAAAAACGTGGTGATGAATATTCATCTTGGCTTTCTCAGTATGCTAGTACTATTTTTCCAAGTGGAATACTAAGGGCAAATCCGTTCGCTGTTATTTCACGAAATATTTATTACCGTTTCGGATTACAATTACACTCGTCCATTATTGCTGAGTCATTACGACATCGCTTAGAATTCGACTTGAAATCTAAATTAAAAGCACTTCCCCATCCTATATTATGGGTGATGGGAGAACATGATCATCTCTATAAATCTTGTCTCTTTGATTTGAAGTCCATTCTTCCGAACGTTTTATATAAAGAAATTCCATTAGCAGGTCATGCAGCAAACTTATTCCGTCCAAACTATTTTCATGATTTATATGCTAAGTTTTTGCGTGGGAAATTGACATAAAGTGAAACTTTAATCAGCGGGGTTTTGTCCATCCCCCGCTGATTATTATCCCGCAAATAGCGAGATAAATACTACTATACTGTCAGTTTATCTAACTATAAAAAAGGCTTCCCAAGTTTCCCTGGAAAGCCTTTTCTCTATACAAAAAGTATAAAAAATACTTTTTCTTAGTATGCTTTTGTGTAACCTAATAGGTGCTTACTCCAGTAAGAGTTGCTTACAGAGCTAATGCGTACACCAGTTGCGTCATTTTCTGCACTGATAAACTGTCCATTTCCTAAGTAAACGCCCATGTGAGAAGGACCTGATTTATAAGTATTTTGGAAGTATACTAAATCACCTGGTTGTGGATTGCTAGTTTTTGTTTTAGAGCTCCAGTATCCAGCAACTGTTTGACGAGCGCCTGAATGACCAGTTTGATTTAATACGTAGTGGATGAATCCACTGCAGTCAAAACCAGCAGGTGTTACACCAGCAGTTTTGTATGGTGAACCATTTAAAGATCTAGCGAATCCAGCGATTGAAGATGTATCTCCACCTGTTGGTGCTGTTGGTTTTTGTACTTGGTTCGTACCTTGGTTACCACCAGTAACTACATTGTTCACTCCGCCTTTTACAAACTTCACAAAGTCTGCACTTACGTAACCTGTGCGGCCGTTATGGTTAATTTTATACCAACCATTTTCAGCGCCAGTAACGTTTAATACTGTACCGTTTGTTACCCCACCAATTACAGGGTTATATGTAGCTGGACCTGTACGTACTTTTAAAGCTCCTGTATTAACAACATATGAACCACCAGTTTGAACTGTAGTAGTATTGTTGTTGTTGTTTGTAGTTGGTTGCTGTGTTTCGTTAGATACAGCTGAACCACCTTTTGTTACGAAGTCTTTACTTACGTATCCAGTTCCACCATTGAAGTTAATTTTAAACCAATCTTGAACTTCACCTACAACTTGAACTGTTTTACCTTTATTTACAGAACCTAAAACAGTATGAGATGCACTTGGGCCTGTACGTACGTTTAGTGAAGAAACGTTTACTGTGTAAGTACCTGTTCCTTGTTGAACAGTAGTTCCTTTATTGCCACCAGTTGTTACGAAGTCCCCACTTACATAACCTGTTTGACCATTTACACTAACTTTGAACCAACCGTTTTCTTGTCCAATTACTTGAAGTACTTGACCTGCTTTTACTTTAGAAATAACGTTATGTCCTGTACCAGCACCTGAACGTACATTTAATACATCAGCTGTTACCGTGTATTTTAATTCAGAAGTTGTTTCTACTGTTTTTGTTTCAGTTACAGTCGTTTGAGTTTGTGTTTGTCCATTAATTTCTTTTAGCGCATCATTTGAAACTTGTGCATGAGCAGAATCCATTCCTGGAACTGCTACGCCTACTACAGATGCTGCTGCTAAACCTGCGATTACTTTTTTCATAAGTTGTCTTTACTTCCTTTCCCTACTATCCTCTTGAGAAAAACTATAAACTTAGTACTTTACAATATTATCAAAGTAAAATATTCATCCAGTTCCATTTTTTAGCAAGAGTTTTATTTTTCACACGTCGTTTATTTTAAACGATTGAAGTGACTTCCGTGTGAACTTCATGTGAACTTTACCATTAAACTGTGTGTTTTTGCAACGATTTTTTCAAATTTCTTATGTATTACATCAAAATTTAAAAACTTCCTACGTTATTTCAATATAAATTTTACACTTTTTATCTAATATAGAAATTCCATTAATCTAATACATAAACACAATATGTTTTTCTAGAAAGTTCTTTTTCATGAGGCACACTCTTATCATGACAAAAAACACTTTATTTATCAATAGTATAATATTTTAAGAAAATGAATTCTCTATACTATGTATGATTTTAAACAAAGTGATGATTTGTAAGATTTCATGCACAAAAACCCCCCCACTCGAGAGCATTCCCATTCAAAAAACACAATTGACCATTTTGTTTCCCTACTAAATATGGAATTATTAGGGTTTTATTGATAGAGTATGTATAATCACATGAAAAGAGGAGTTGCATTTGTGGAAAAAATAATAGACGATCACATAAATAATAATATCGAACTTTACTACGCTCTTACTCACTTATTATCGTTTACAACATTTAAAAAGGTAACAATCATTGAAACAAAGAAAAACGAATTAAAAGAACAGATGAAAACAATTCAGCATACAAACTTTTACCATGTATAAAAAGGTGAACAGATTATATCTCTGTTCACCTTTTATTTTATTTTATTTGTAAATTTTCACACGAGTTTCTAATGCCTGATATTCTTTATCTCCTGCAGAAACTACTGGTTTACCAAATGGCATTTGCGCAGTTAACTTCCAGTGTCCAGGTACATCCCATTCTTTCCTTACTTCTTCATCAATCAACGGATTATAATGTTGTAATGTAGCACCAAAACCTTCAATCTCTAGCGCTGTCCAAATCGCAAATTGCAACATTCCTGAAGATTGTTGAGACCATGTAGGGAAATTGTCTTTGTATAACGCAAAGTTCTCTTGCAAACTTTCTACTACTTTACTATCTTCGAAATATAAAACTGTTCCATAGCCACTTTTAAATGCATTCATTTTCTCTTCAGTAGGTGCAAAATTATTTTCAGGTACAATTTTTCGTAACGTTTCTTTCGTAACATCCCATAATTTGTCGTGTTGTTCACCTAGTAATACAACAACTCTTGCACTTTGAGAATTAAAAGCCGAAGGTGTATGTTTCACAGCATGATAAATCACTTCTTGAATTCTTTCATCAGAAACTACTTGCTCTTTACTAATCTCGTAAATAGATCTTCTGTCTTCAATCGCTAAGTAAAAATCTTTTGCCATTACAATTCCCTCCAATTTTTCATTTGAGGCAGTATCATATGTACGAAGCATATAATGCCTCTTAAACTTATTATTAATAAGTTCTTAACTTAATACTATCAACAAACAAAAACAAACTCAAATGATATCACTTGAGTTTTTACTCCCCATACTCTCAAAAATTAAAAAACAGCTTATTATCACCAACATCAAGGTTCAAATAAACTGTCTGTCTTTTTTTATAGCAATTAACTTACTTCTTCACCTAATTAACCAATTGAAAAGCATAGGACATTAGCTTCTGTGTTTCTGTGAAACGTTTTGTTTTACCTTTTGTCCCCATAACAACTGTAATAATGCGATTATCACCTTGTTTTGCAGTACCTGTAAAACAATACCCTGCGCTATCTGTAAATCCTGTTTTTAATCCGTCTATTCCTTCTATATATAAAGCTTTATTATTTTTATTTAACATCTCATTTGTGCTTGTAACATTAACATTGTTAAATGCTAACTGACTTTGACGTAAGTGAGTCACTTCTAATATTTCTGGGTAGTCTTTTATAAGATGATACGCTAATTTTGCTACGTCAGCTGCTGTCATTTTTGTTTCACTTCCGTCGGGCTCCTGTAATCCGGAAGCATTCGCGAATTTAGCTTTATCTGACATTTCTAACTGCTGGGCTTTTTCATTCATAAGTTGAACAAAGTTTTTTTCTGTCTTAGCTACATGTTCTGCTAAAGCGACAGCCGAATTATTAGCCGATTCAATCATTAACGCATGATATAAGTCCTTAACAGTTAATGTATCATTTACTTGCATTGGGATTTTTGCACCCTCTGTTTGTGCCGATTTCGCACTTATTTTCACTGGATCTTCCCAGCGGACTTTTCCATTATGTATACTCTCTAAAACGAGATATGCTGTCATCATTTTTGACATACTAGCAGGGGCAACAGCTTCATTTTCATTATTTTGATAAATAACATCTCCATTACTCGCATTGATAATAATAGCTGCTTTTGCATCAATTTCTGGTGGTATATATTTTGGTGGAACTACTTTTTCAGATAGCCCTGTTTTAGGTAGCTCTGCCACTTGTAAAGGCTGAGTATCTACATTTGTTTCACTCTTTTGAACTCCTTGGAAAAAGAACCAACATATACCCAGAATTACTGCTAATAGGATTGTTAATATTCCCCATTTTAACCGATTCATCCCAAAACTCCTTTAGCAAATCTTTTATACACTCATGTTTAACCATAACAACAATTACTTTATATCGTCAAGGTAAAAAGCATATTTATTCATCTTACAGCAATTATTATTTCAACCTCTTTCTCTTTTTCATATGTGTTACACTAAAAATAACGAAATATAAGAATATTCAATACCATATAAACACAAAAACACTATATAATAGAAAGGAATTATACAAATGATACTTCCAAAAAGATTGAAATATGGAGATACAATCGGCATCTACTCCTCCTCTTCACCAGTAACCTACACTTCTTCAAAAAGGTTTAAACGAGCAAAATTATACTTAGAACAGAAAGGATTTCATATATTAGAAGGTTCACTAACAGGTCAATATGATTATTATCGTTCCGGGAGCATTAAAGAGCGTGCTGAGGAATTAAATAACTTGATTAGAAATCCTAACGTCTCTTGTATCATGTCGACAATTGGGGGACTGAATTCAAATTCATTATTACCTTATATTGATTATGAGACTTTTCAAAAGAACCCTAAAATAATGATTGGCTATTCAGACACAACAGCATTATTACTAGGGATTTATGCAAAAACAGGAATTCCTACATTTTATGGTCCAGCACTTGTTCCTTCTTTTGGTGAATTTGAGCCTTTCGTAGATTGCACGTACAAATATTTTGCGGATACTTTAATAACTGATCAACATCTTCCTTACAACTTAAGCCAACCGTTATTTTGGTCAGATGAATTTATTAATTGGGAAGAAAAAACGCAGGAAAAAGAACTTCGATCGAACAATTGGATTTCAGTAATGGGCGGAAAAACTACTGGACGTATTATTGGTGGGAATTTAAACACTATACAAGGTATTTGAGGCAGCCCCTATATGCCACATATTCAAGAGGGTGACATTCTCTTTATTGAAGATAGCTCAAAAGATGCATCTACTATCGAAAGAAGTTTTTCATTACTTAAAATTAACGGCGTTTTTGATAAAATTTCAGGTATCATCCTTGGAAAACATGAGCAATTCGATGATTGTGGTACAAATCGAAAACCTTACGAAATATTATTAGAAGTATTACAAAATCAAAAACTTCCTTTTCTAGCCGATTTTGATTGTTGTCATACTCATCCAATGATTACTTTGCCAATAGGTATTCAAGTAGAGATGGATGCAACAAATAAAACGGTACAAATTATAGAGCGATGGAGAGACTAACGACACTTATTCCACTATCTTGTAATGCTGAAAAATACAATTACATTTTTAATAGAAGAAAGTGGATATCACTCATAACAAATAGTGCCTAATGTCTTCTGTTGTTTTACAATAGAAGACATGTTACTATATATTTTGGAATGTGAAATGATAAGCAAAAATCTATGATATGTACTGAAAAGACAATTTCAATGTACATTATGTAATAAGAAACTATTGATTAAATAAATAAATTCATTTCAAATGTATTTATTTACATGTAAAAGAGAGTGAATATATGAAACCAACTATTAAAAACTATGTATTTTTACATGTGGCCTTCTTGATATATTCTATCATTATGGTTTACATGAAATGGGCATCTCAATTCCCTATTGCATCAATTTCATTTTTTATTGCTTACTTCGGACTTGTTGTACTTTTATTCGGATATGCAATTCTATGGCAACAAGTCATTAAGAATTTTGAAATTTCTAGAGCATATTCACACCGTGGGATTATAATACTATGGTCCATGCTTTGGTCAGTATTCCTATTTGGAGATACGATACAGTGGAATCACATACTTGGCGCAGCTATTATTATCGTCGGAATTGTGGTGGTGACAAAAGATGAATAGTTATATGTTATTATTGATATTTGGGATAATTTTAGCCAATTACTCACAAATATTATTAAAAAAGGCTACTTTACAACAATACGATTCTAGAATAAAAGAATATGTGAATCCTTATGTTATCATCGGCTACTTTTTATTTGTAATTAATGCCGGATTAAATGTGATCGCATTAAAAGGCTTGGCATTAAAGCAAGCATCTGCATTAGAATCATTAAGTTACATCATTATATTAATTTTCAGCTGGTATTTCTTAGGGGAAAAAATAACGAAACGAAAAATCATCGGCAACATTATTATCGTTGTTGGTGTAATCGTTTATTGTATACAATAATAAAAAGATCCGTTTGTGATAAACGGATCTTTTTATCTTTATTCATCACTGCCCTAGATTTTGAACCTTATCTTTCAAATCACGAACTTGTTCTATTGTCTGCATAAGCTCAGAGTTTTTAAACTGTTCTACATCCATTTTTCCTTCCTCTATCTTTTTCATAGATGTATCAATTAATGTATTTAACTTTTCATTATATCCGACGATTTGTTGGTGAAGATCCTTTGCTACATCCGGTGGTGTTAATTCATTAAAAGCTGGTATATCTTGTTTAATTTCACTAAGCTTCGTTTCCAATTCTTTTCGAGCTTCTCCATCATTTATAGCCTTCTCAGCTAATCCTGGCGCTTCATTTGCAAATGCACTTATTTTATTCACATAGTCTGTCGCTTTTTGAGCATAATCTAGGGAGTTCTTCCCTTCCTCTACTATCGAGCATCCCATCAAACCAATTGAAACTACAATTGAAAATAACATTATTTTTATAAACTTCATTTTACCTCCTACTAATAATAGTTCTTTTGTACATTTATAAGCACTTATTTTTCTCCTTATACACCTTATCACAGCACGCCTTATTTTTTCATCTTCATTATATACATTCTAGAAAAATCATTATTCTCCTGTTCAACATGTATTTCAAACGATATCGAACATATTACCATAATAAGAATTTTTATTTCTTCGATCCTTTCGTCCCAAAATTATCCCTACTAATTTTATACATTTCCACCTCGCAACTATCTTCATTTACCTAAGAAAACAGACATACTTATTTTTAAGTACATCTGTTTTTTTTGGGGGAGCTTATCATTCCCTTATCCTCTCACACGCCCTATTACCGTTACAATATCTATGTCTATATGTACACTAACAATATCTTCTATAATATCCGTATATCCTTGGCCTAAAGGTGTTCCGTAATGTAATAAAATCTCTTTTTTTTCATAAACTGACTTCGGTACTGTAAAAATAAATTTCCTCATATTCCGTTCATCAGCAGGCTCCAGAATTAAAACAATGCCATCCTCTTCAAACATATAATCACGCCTTCCAACAATCCATTCACTATGACTCAAGTATTGCCTTGAAAGGATAGGTTTTAAACACCCTTTCTAACAATATATAACCATTTCATGCTCAACTAGCTTATACAGTCTATATGATTTCACCACAAATACAAAAAAACACAAACCTTGAACTATCAAGAATTTGTGTTTTTTGCATTTCATTCTTATATACCTTTATCAAGCTCGTATAACCTACGATATTTCTCATTTTCTTTCAGTAGCTGTTCATGACTACCTTGCATAGCGATTTGGCCACTATCAAGGAAAATAACTTCATCTACATGTTCAATTCCTACAAGATGATGTGTAATCCAAATAACAGTCTTTTCTTCTGTTGCAGAAAACATTGTTTCTATTAAGGCTAATTCTGTTTTAGGGTCTAAACCGATAGTCGGTTCATCAAGGACAATGATCGATGCTTCTTGCATAAGAGTTCTTGCAAATGCTACCCTTTGCCTTTCTCCACCAGAAAACCTCTTTCCCATTTCATGCATTTTTGTTTGTAATCCATCAGGAAGAGAAGCAATGTGCGGTGCTAGCTGTGCTTTCTCTAACGCTTTCCATATCTCTTCATCATTAGCCTCTGGTTTACCGATCCGCACATTATTTCCAATTGTCGTATCGAATAAATGTGGTTTTTGGTTTAATACAGAAATATATTTTGACAAAAGATTCGTATGAGCTTGTTCACCATTCAATATAATTTGGCCACTCACCGGACGTAGCGCCCCAGTTAACAGTTTTAGTAAAGTAGATTTTCCTGTTCCACTTCTACCTAAAATAGCAATTTTCTTTCCTGCCTTTATTTGCAATGATACGCCTTTTAATACAGATTCATTACTATTCGGGTAATTATACGACACATTACTCAGTTCAATATCTACATGTTTTGGTACAACGTATTCTTTATCTCCAGGTAACTCCTTATCATCCAAAGCGCTATCACTTTCTACGCCATTAAGCCGGTGAACAGATTCTACATAAGATGGAATTCGATCAATAGCATCTGATATAGGGATAAGCGCATTTGTCACTGATAACGTCATTAATACGAAGGCCGCGATGACTGTAGGTGCAATTTGTCCACTTGCTGATTGATTTCCAGTCCACAAAATCATTGAAATAACTACAATACCCACTATTAAATGAATGACACTGTCTCGAATATGGTACCAGCGTTTCACTCTCTTTTCTGTCTTTAACAACTGGACATTTTGCCCTACATACGCATTAATAAATTCATCTTTTCTACCACTCGCCTGCCAATCAGATAACCCAAATACAGCATCTGTCAATTGTTGATACAAACGATTTCTTCCTCGCTTCAAAGCAACATGATGTCGTTTCATCAAAAGTAGTGATACGAATGGAAGAAGAAAAACAATAACAGCTAACATACAAGCTGAGATAAGTGCAAATACTAAGTCAAATGCACCGATAACAAGTACGAAAATGCTATATACAACTAACGCTAATATACTAGGGAATATTGTACGTAAATATAGATTCTGTAAATGTTCTATATCATCAGACAATACACCTAGTACATCACCAGTTTGAAATCGAGAGCGTAAAAATAGCGCCTGTGGTTCTACAATTCTATATAGTTTTGTCCTCATTTTTTCTAAAATTCGTAGAACGACGTCATGCCCTACTAAACGCTCTAAATAATGAAAGACAGCTTGCCCTATACTAAACGCACGCGTTGCAACTATAGGAACATATACAGCCATTACATTTTCTGGTCTGAGAGCAGATTTAGAAATTAAATAACCTGAAATGAAAAGTAGCATCGCACCTGAACTAACTCCAAGAAGCCCGAGGAAAATAGTCAACGTCATTCTACCTTTATTTTGCTGTATATGAGGTTTAATCCAGTTACTCATCGCTCTCCCCTCTCTTCCCTATAAAAATGTAATGTCTCATTCTTTAAAAGTTCTTCATATGTTCCACTTTCTTTGATTTCCCCTTTATTTAAAATAAGAATATGATCCATTTGCTTCATCCAATGCAGACGATGCGTTGCAAGAAATACTAACTTACCTTCAAACAGACGTAACATCGATTGCTTTATTTCAAATTCAGTTTCAATATCAAGATGTGCTGTAGGTTCATCTAATAAAATGATTGGCTTTTTACTTAAAAGTGCACGTGCCATAGCGACACGTTGTTCTTGTCCGCCACTAAGCATACGTCCACCTTCTCCAATTCTTTCGTACATCCCATGTGGTAGTGATGCAACGAGCGAACGAAGGCCCACTTCATTTATAACTCTCTCAACCTCTTCATCAGGTGTATTCGTTTCATAGAAACAAATATTATCTTTTAACGAAAGTGGAAAAATATAAGGTTGTTGCGGAATATAAGCAATATTTTTTTGCCAATCTTCTCGAGTAGATTCATCAATTTCTACACCATTTACTAACATCTTCCCATCCGACAGGGGGAGAAATCCTGCTAACACATCGATTAGCGTTGATTTCCCTGCCCCACTTTCACCAATAATGCCTATAGCACCGTTACCTTGCCAAGTAAAATCAATTCCCTCTAATATAGCCTTTTCAGATTCATCATTATTTACTTTTACATCTTGTAATTTCAAGCTACTAGAAGAATTCCATACTATATCTACATTTGAATCTTTCTTTTCTATTTCTTTTTGTTTCTGTAGAATTTCTTCTATTTGCTCCAGTGCAAGTTGTCCATCTAATGTAGCATGATAATTTGCTCCAACTTGCTTAATCGGCAGAAAATATTCCGGCGCTAAAATTAAAATCGTAAAAGCTGGTAACAGTATAATTGTCCCATCTATTAACCGTATCCCTAATCCAACTGCTACAAATGCAATTGATAAACTCGTAAAGAAATCTAATGCAAAAGAAGAAAGAAAAGCAACTCGCAAAGTACGCATCGTTGCTTTTCTATATCGTTTACTTACTTTTTCAATCTTTCCTTCGTGCTGTTTACTTTTTCCTAAATACTTTAATGTTTCTAATCCTTTTAACGTATCTACAAAATGATTAGAAAGTACACGATATGTTTCATATTGGCTATCCGCCATTTTCTGCGCTGCTAATCCGAGAAGGATCATAAATATGATCACAATTGGAATCGTTACAACTAAAATAATTCCAGACTTAATGTCCAGTGTAAAAACATATAGAACAATTAGCCCTGGTACGATACTACTTCTAATCATTTTAGGAATTGTTAATTCAATATAAGTTTTAAATTTCTCAATACCTTCTATCGATAAAGTAACCAGATGGCCAGTCCCATTCGTTTGGACAAATCTCGGCCCTAATGTAAAATATGCTTCTATTAACTGTTTACGTAATGCCAATCCTGTTTTTTCAGCGAAACGCTCAACCAATATTTGCGATGCTCGCACCAACATTTGGCGTGCTGCAAACGTGATCCCAAAATAAACAGTTTCATTTAGCACAGCCTGCACTGTTTCTCCATGAAATAAAAATGTGATTGCTCGTGCTAAAAACACTGTCTGTGCAATGATACTACACGCCTCTAAAATGCTAATAAGACTTAAAGTTACATATAAAACTCGGCTACCAGGATACGACGGAAGTCCTCTTTTTCTTTTCATTAGTACTCCAAATCTTTGTCTGACTTAACAGGTTGTCTAAATACATAGAAACTCCATATTTGACTACCGATAACAAACGGTAAAATAGCAAGAGAAAAATAGCTCATCAGTTTTAATGCATAAGGTCCTGATGCCGCATTATAAATTGTCAAATCATTTACCGCTCCTAATGAGCTAATCATGACACGCGGGAACATACCGATGAACACACTTGCACTTAGCAAAATGATTGTTAAACTCGTCATAAAGAAAGCCCAACCATCTCTTCTTCTTTTATTTAATAAAGTAGAAACAAATAGCGCTACAAAAGCTCCAATTGGAACCATTAGCCACTCTGAACCATGTGCGGTGAAAATATCTGTTTTCCATAACCCTACAGCTGCAAAAACAAGAAGTGTTATTAATGCAAAAGGTGCAATCTTTGTCGCGGCAATACGTGCGCGTTCTCGTAATTTCCCTGTTGTACGTATAGTAAGGAATTGCAAACCATGAACAATACATAGAAGAAGAAACATAACTCCTCCAAGTAACGCAAATGGGTGAAGTAATTTCATGAATCCGCCTACCATATTTTTACTTTCATCAATTGGTACACCTGTCATAAAGTTTGCGATTGCAACTCCCCAAAGTATAGGAGGTAGCATGCTTCCAATAAACATGCCCCAATCCCAGAAACTTTTCCACTTATGGTTTTCTATTTTCGCACGGAATTTAAAGGAAACGCCTCTTATAATTAAAGCAAGAAGCATAAACACAAACGGAATATAGAACCCACTAAATAAAGTTGCATACCAGTGTGGAAATGCCGCAAACATAGCACCACCAGCACAAACAAGCCATACTTCATTTGCATGCCAAAACGGTCCAATTGTATTTAAATATATACGTTTTTCCAAATCATTCTTTCCTAAAAACCTTGAAACGATTCCTACACCAAAATCGAAACCTTCAAGTACAAAGAATCCAACGAATAAGGTTGAAATAATTAGAAACCATAACTCATTAAGAGATAACATACTCTTCCTCCTTATCAAATGGATCATGGCTTTGATAATCCTTTTTCGTTTTCTTATTCGCATGTCCTTTAATGATACGAACGAATAAGTAAACAGTAATGCCTCCAATAATTACATATAGTGATGTGAATGAAACAAGAGAGAATAATACTTCTCCAAATGTAACGTTTGGAGATACTGCATCTTCTGTTTTCATAACGCCGAAGACAACCCAAGGCTGACGTCCCATTTCAGTCATAATCCAACCTACTGTATTTCCGATAAATGGTAGTGCAATTGCATATACCATTAATTTTAAATACCAAGTTTTTTCAGCTAAACGATCTTTTCTTGATAAGAACCAGCCGTACGCTCCTAGAAGAAGCATGAATGTTCCACTCATTACCATCGCTCTAAAACTCCAGAACATAGTATGTACTGGCGGAATATAATCCCCAGGTCCATATTTTTCTTCATATTGTTTTTGAATTTGATTCATTCCTTCTACTTGACCGCTAAATTTATCGTATGACAATAGACTCAGCATATAAGGGATTTGAATTTCAAACGAATTTTCTTTCTTCTCTGTATCAATTTTTGCAAATACTGTAAATGGAGCTGGATCCTCACTCGTATTCCATAATGCTTCAGCTGCTGCCATTTTCATCGGATGTGTCTTAATTAAATTTTGTGCTTGTGCATGACCGAAAAATAATACCAATGCTGTTGAAATTGTTCCAACAACGATAGAAACTCTGAAAGACTTCTTAAACACCTCAGTCTCTTGTTGTTTTGCAATTTTCCATGCACTAACACCAGCAATAAAGAATGCGCCTGTTGCAAGTGCCGCTGTAATTGTATGTGGGAATTGCACCCATAGTTGTGGATTTTGAATAATCGCCAAGAAATCATTCATCTGCGCACGTCCATCTGCAGCCATTTCATATCCTACCGGGGACTGCATAAATGCACTTGCAGTTAAAATCCAAAATGCTGATAACATTGTTCCTATTGAGAGGAGCCAAATACATAAAAGGTGAACTCGCTTCGGAAGTTTATCCTCACCGAATACCCATAAACCTAGGAATGTAGACTCAATGAAAAATGCTAATAAACCTTCAATTGCC
This sequence comes from Bacillus cereus group sp. BfR-BA-01316, assembly GCF_022664195.1. Classification (NCBI taxonomy): domain Bacteria; kingdom Bacillati; phylum Bacillota; class Bacilli; order Caryophanales; family Bacillaceae; genus Bacillus; species Bacillus cereus group sp. BfR-BA-01316. Next base: position 24,352 of record NZ_JAKUGX010000006.1, on the reverse strand, counting down.
AGTGATGGTCCGAAAACATCACCAACAAAACGTGAATATGTTGACCAGTTCATACCAAACTGAAATTCTTGTAAAATACCTGTTACAACACCTACTGCAAAGTTAACAAGGAATATTTGTGTCCAAAACTTTGTCATTTTCTTATAAACTTCTTGTCCCTTTACCACATACAACGTTTGCATTAACGCAATGATAAAAGCTAAACCAATAGATAGCGGAACGAAAAAGTAATGAAAAATCGTTGTAGATGCAAATTGTATTCGTGCCAATTCGAGCGTTTCCATGCTAAAGTCACTTCCTTCATAATTTTTTATATCGTAATATCGATTGAATTGTATGAATTCACTTCATAACGAACAATTCAATCATTTGGAAATACAAAAAGATAAATTCGTTTATGTACTTTCTGAAAATATAGATTGTCAGTTTTTTGGATTATTACAAAAGAACTTTCTTCATACGATTTACCTTTTCACTATTTCAGTAGTGTTTTATTCGTTAATCGAATTGTATAATATACTTACATAATAAATTCAGGTGATTTTTGACGTATTATTGACAGGATTTTGTCTGAAATATGTCTTTTGTAATTTTTTTGAATTAGATTTCTCATATTTTAAAAACGTATTTTTCAAACATACAACATACTCTTATATCAATTATCATTACGTTTTTCTCTTCATACGCTTGACTTTCCTCTTGAAAATTGTCCTCGAATATCAACATGAAAACCTCTTGAATTTTGTCAAGTGAAAAATGTATTTCCAAAATTCAAATCAAGAATATTGTTATTCACAAATAGAAAAATCCTTTCCTTTTTTTAAACTAAAAATTCATTTTTTCGTCATTTTTCCAAACTGACTAAATAAAAAAGTACCGAGAATAGGTTATATTCCCGGTACTTTTATCATTATTTCGTTGTATATTTTCTAACAGCCGGCATAATTTCAGTAGCAATTAATTCAATGTTTTTCTCAATCTTATCAAATGGTACACCGCCAAAATCAATTTGTGCCATAAAACGTTGTTGCCCAAATAACTCATATTGGTAAAGCATTTTTTCAATAATTTGTTGCGGGCTACCAATCATTAACGCATCACGGTGATCTACTGCATTAGTAAATTGTTGTTTTGGATATCCACCACCGCGTAGTGCAAGCATACCAGCATTAATATGAGGATAATATTCACTAAGTGCATCTTGTGAATTTTCTGCTGTATAAAATAAACTTGTTGTCGCAATTGGTAATGTCGCTGGATCAAAACCACTTTGCTCAGCAGCTTCACGATATGCATCAATCGAAACTTTAAAATTAACAGCTGGGCCACCAAGTGTCGTAAGCATCATTGGTACACCTGCGCGTCCTGCCTTAATTGCACTAGCAGGTGGCCCTCCAACAGCACGCCAAATTGGCATATTGTTATTTTTAGCTCTCGGTATAATTGCCGCATGTTCAAGTGGCGTTCTAAACTGCCCTTTCCATGTTACACTTTCTTCTTTATTTATTTTTAATAAAAGATCCATCTTCTCCTCAAATAGTTCTTCATAATAATTCACATCGTAACCAAGTAAACTATATCCTCCAATACGAGATCCACGACCAGCAACGATTTCAGCACGACCATTAGAAATTAAATCGATTGTGGCAAAGTCCTCATATACACGAACCGGATCTGACGTACTTAATACTGTTGCAGAACTCGCGATTTTAATATTTTTCGTAGCTTGTGCTATAGCTCCTAAAATAACTGTATGAGCTTGCGTTGTAAAATGCGCTTGATGACTTTCACCGACAGCAAACACATCAATTCCAGCTTCATCTGCTAACTTAGCTGTTTCAATTAGTTCATGAATTCTTTTTTCTGCACTTATTTTCGAACCATTATGTGGATTTAAAATATGATCTCCAATTGAATATAATCCAAATTCAATTCCTTTACTTGTATCAATACGGTATTTTTCCATAGTTGCTCTCTCCCTTTTAATAAAGCGGTATTAATTTCTCTTCAATCTCTTTTCTTCTCTCTTCTAAAAATGGTGGTAAATCCAGCTCTTTTCCTAATTTTTCAACTGCTGAATCTACAGTAAATCCTGGTCCATCCGTCGCAATCTCAAATAAAATGCCATTTGACTCACGGAAATATAAGCTTTTAAAATAAAAGCGATCGATAATGCCTGTTGATTGGAACCCTTTATCTTTCACCGCTTCATTCCAATAACGCAGTTCTTCATCATTTTTTACACGAATAGCTAAATGATGAATACTTCCTTTTCCAGGTCTTTCACTCTCTCCCTCTTGCTGTTTTACCAAAATTTCTCCAAAAGATTGACCAGCAATAGATTGATAAATCCCTTCATCATCTGAACGAGATACTTCTTTATAACTAAACAAACCTGTTAATGTTTTTGATAATTTATTTAAACTGCGCACTGTCATTTCAACTGTTCCCATACCTAAAATACGATGATTCTGCTCTACAGAAGATTCATCCCATGCAGTCCAATATTCAGGCACCTCTTCACCGTTATTATTTAGTAGCACTAACCGTAGGCCATCTGGATCTTCAAAGTGCAGTGCGTCTCGGCCAGCGTAAGTTGTAATTTCCCCATGCGCCACCTGGAGCGACTCAAAACGTCTCTTCCAAAATGTAAGACTTTCTATTGAAGGTACGAGCAAGCCTATTTGTGTTATTGCATTTGTACCACGAATTGTTCTTCCTACATTCGGCATTTCAAAAAATGATAATTCAGTTCCAGCACTCCCTGTTAAATCGCCATAAAACAAATGATACATAAATGGATTATCTTGATTGACTGTCTTTTTCACTCGGCGTAATCCTAATACTTTTTGATAAAAATCATTATTTGTTTTCGCATTTTTTGTCACCATAGAAATGTGGTGATGCCCTGGAATTGTATACATAATATTTCCTCCTCTAATTATCACTTGATTAGTCAATTGATGGTGTAAAAAAAATTACTCAACTGGTAATTCTTTTTTTTCACTCTGCTTATGAACTTTTGTCATTAACGCGTATAGTATTTTCTGTTCTTCCTCATCTAATACATCATCAAAAAAAGATGATTGAAATGCAAGTTGCTCTGGCAATGCTCTTTCTAAGACTGCTTCACCCTTCTCAGTAAGGCTAATCATTTTCGTTTTCCAGTCTTGTTTACGCACTATATATTCTTCTTTTTCAAGACGTGTTAACATTCTAGAAATACCACCTTGCGTCACAGTAACTTTTTCCGCTAACTCCATTTGTGTAAGGGGCTGATAAATCCGTATTTGCATAAGTACATCAAATTGAGCTGTCGTCAAATCAAAACGTTTCAAAAACTCATTTGACATCTGATTACTTTGGTTCGTAAATCGTATTAAACGTAACCAGATTAACGATCCTATCGTATTTTCACGCATATTTGATCACTTCCTATCGTGAATCTTACTATCACTTTACCACTCAAGTGATAGTAATGCAAGAGAAAAAGTTTAAAAAATCGCCTCACCAGAGTATAACCTAAACTTAACTTTCAATCTCATTCATTGTTATATTTAAAGCTGCCACAGCTTTTGGCCAGCCAACGTAAAAAGCCATATGTGTTATTAATGCAACCAGTTCATTTTCCATAATCCCATTTTGTTTAGCTAACTTCAAATGAAATGGTAATTGTTCTGTATTACCGAGACTAATTAGTGCCGCCACTGTACATAAACTTCTTTCTCTTAATGTTAAAGTGGCATCCCGCCACACTTCCTCAAACAATATCTCTTCACTATAATGAGCAAATGCAGGTGCTATTTCTCTCATTTTCTTTTGAATATAAAATTCAATTGGTTCATTCATCATTTTGCTCCCCCTCCACTTTTACCAATTGTGCCACCCCTTGACCAAATGACCAATTTTCAGCAGCTGTCTCATGTAGTGTAATAAAAATGTCAGCACTCTTAATATTTGAATGTTCCGAAATTCTAAAGGATATCGATTGATACAACTCCTTTTTTTGCTTTATTGTTCTTCCTGGTCCACATGTAATAGAAACATGGATTATGTTCTCTGTTCTCTTTTCTTCTTGTTCTAACAAATAATATGGATTATAAAAAAATTCGTTTAGTCGATAAGGTAAAAACATTTGAAAATAATCATTTTCAGGATAATACACGTTCACAAAAGGCATATATTCTCATTCCTTTTTCTTATTTTGGCATTTAACAAAACTTCATTATGAAATGTGTAAAATCTCATATATAGTAGCATTATCCATTATATCTATTTCAGGCTTTTCATTATAAAAACTGAATTGACTATATCCCCATTTATCCGGATTATACACTATTACATTCCCTATACAATTTTCCGTATTTTGGACATTCTGATTCAAAATATTAAATTGAGCCCCAATCAAAGATTTACTTTGAGAAATACTTCCTGCATATTCAACAGCATATCTACTTTTTTTAAAATCATCGCTTAGATTAACAACTAATGGAGCACCTATATTTATTTGTTGCCACCCAAACGACTGTAAAATATTATCGTAATATCCTTCAAAGATAAATTTGTTCATCCCTTCATGAGCATTCCAAATATATAAAGGTGCATAACAATTATAGAAATTCCCATCCTTACTTGCCTCAGAAATTAAATAGGCTTTAAATTTCAACTCTTGAAAACCATCTGTTTTATACCCATTATCCTTTACCCTATTCCTAATAATCTCCATATCATAATCCTTTGGCAAAATGACCTTATATTGCATTCCAATCATGTTTATCACTCACTTTCGATCTTATATACATAATGATAAACTGATGACTGACTAACGTAAAATAGGTATAAATTATGCTTGGTATCATTTATAATGATACCGTATAAGGGGCTGAGATAAATGGAAATTAATGATCTTATTATATTCAAAACTGTAGCCAGTGAAGGTTCTATTAGTAAAGCTGCTAAAGAGCTAGGTTATGTGCAACCAAATGTAACTGAGCGAATCAAAAAATTAGAAGAAGAGTTAGAAACTCCTTTACTACATAGAGATAACAAAGGTGTTTCCCTGTTACCTTCTGGTGACATTTTATTAAACTACACGAATAAAATATTAACTCTATTAGAAGAAGCGAAAAATGAAATTAAAACGAGTGGTACTTCTTATGTAATAGCGACTTCACAATCTATTTTGACAAATTATTTAAGTATGCGTATTAAAGAAAATTTCAGGAATTATCAAATATACATAGAAAGTAGTAGCTATTTACAAAAACTACTACAGCAACAAATAGTTGATATGATCATAACTTATGATGATTATCCCGACGCAGCGTTTAAAAAAGTATTTACCACTTCAATTTCTATAGGCTTATTAAAAGCGAAAGAAAAGTGTACCATTGACTATTCAAAGGAACTTTTTTTCGTTAGCAATGACAAGAAGTGCCCTTTTAGAAATAAGACAATACAATTTCTAAAAGAAAACAACCTATCTCAGCGTCAACTTCAACAGTTAGATTCATATTCGCTTATTGAAGAGTTTATTAATGATGGAAATGGAATAGCTTTTTTACCAATTAGAAATAATAAACTAGTTCCAATTGAAGATGTTCCAATAGAGAAATTAGCTGTTCATTTTTTTACAAATCGAGAGTTAGATAAAAAGATTCCAATTGAACTATTCAACTAGAACAATGTTTTTTTACAAAATAACAATTTCACGAATTATATATGTTATAACTTTTCTAGAAAATAAAAATCCCTCCTTTTACTTAAAGGAGGGATTTTTATTTTCTTACTCCACTTACATTCTCTTCTATCGATTTTTCACACGTTCTGCTCCACCCCTGTACTTTTCTCCTTCTTACTCTTTTTTAAATTCTTCAAATTCTTAACCGTTCCAACTAATCCTTTCGGGAAAACTAGTAACACGATAATGTATAATAAACCAAGAATAATCGTCCATCTTTCAAAAATCGGATACTCCGATGCTAGTTCTGATAAATAGTATTTCAGTGATTCAATAATCCCAGCTCCAGCGATTGCTCCGATTAACGTTCCTACTCCCCCGATCATTGTCATCAATAATGCATTTAGCGTCATTTCAATTGAAAATACCGTCGTATTGACAAAACGCAATGTGATAACGAATAAACCACCGCTAATCGCAGCCACTATTCCTGCCACAACACTTGCGATAATTTTATAATGGAGAACTTTATATCCAAGCGCTTCAACACGTTGTTCATTTTGTGAAATTGCCTTTAATACTTTTCCAATAGAAGATTTTGTGAAAAGACGTAACAAAATGAAGATGCTTATTAAACATATAAGTGTCACATAATAAAACGTAAAACGATCACGGAATATATCTGGTACACCAAATGTAAATCCATCTCCTCCGTGAGTGAGCCCACGCCATTTTTCAGCAAGTACAAAAAACAACTGAGAAATAGCAAGTGTTAACATTGCATAAAAATGACTTTTCAACCGTAAAGAAAGCAATCCGATTATATAACTAACGATTGCTGAAATGATTATTGCGACTGCTATTCCTATAAAAAAGTTCGTTATAGACACCCCTTGCCGATCAAATAAGAGTGCCACACCATACGCTCCTATTCCAAAGAACATACAATGACCGAATGAAACAATACCCGTATATCCAAGGAGAACATCAAAACTCATAGCAAAAATAGCAAAGATGAAGATTTGAGTGAACAAAATTAACAAGCTCCGTGAATCATTTACGAATGGAAATACACTTAAACAAATGAGCATAAAAACTCCGAAGTATACTTTAATTCGACCCGATATGCTGTTCACCATGTCACCCCTTTTCACCAACGAGTCCCGTTGGCTTCACTATTAAGAAAAATAGTAACATTAACATATTGATTGCAAGAGATAAATCTGGCACATAATACGCTGTAAAAGCACCGGCTAATCCGACAATTAAAGATGCTAGCGCTGAACCTTGTACGCTACCTAATCCGCCAATAATCACTACTATAAAAGCTAAAATTGCATACTGCATACCCATCTCAGCGAAAATAACTCCAGAATACGGTGCAAGTAGGAAACCACCTAACGCTGCCATCCCTGCTCCTAATAAAAAGACAAACGAGAATATCGCTTTTACGTTAATTCCGAGAGCTTGAACCATCTCTTTATCCATTACACCAGCGCGAATCATTAGTCCTATCTTTGTTTTTTTCAGCAGTAATAGTAAAGCGATATAAATTAGTATCCCAACTAAAATAACGAATAGGCGATATTTTATTAAGATAACTCCTCCAAATGTAAAACTTCCTTGAAGCCATAACGGTAATTTTGCAGCAATTGGATTAGGACCCCAAAATATTTTGATGCACTCGCTAAGAACGAGCATTCCTCCGAGTGTAACGAGAAGCTGCCGAACATGGTTTCCATACACTGGTCTAATAAGAAATCTTTCTAAAATGAAACCAAGAAACATGCCCATAGCGACTGCGCCAATTAGCGCTAATAAATAACTACCTGTCATATTGAATAACCAAACGCCTGTAAATGCTCCCCATGCAAATAAACCACCATGCGCAAAATTCAGTACGCTCATTAAACCGAAAATAAGTGATAGACCAGACGCTAATAAAAAAATAAGCATCCCTGTCGAAACGCCGTTTACAAATAAGTTAATTAGCACATCCACGTTCTATCCCCCCGTATCAATGTTAAGAAATACCTAAATATTTATGACATGTTTCCTTATCCTCTCGCAGTTCCTCCATGAAACCGTTATGCACAATGCGCCCATTATCCATAATGTAAAAATAATCACCGATTTGACTAGCCATCATAAAATTTTGTTCAACAAGTAAAACAGTCGTTTTTTCCTTCATTTTCAAAATAGCTACCATTAATTTTTCTATCATAATTGGAGACAGCCCTTTACTCGGCTCATCAATAAGCAATAGTCCATCACTATTAATAAATGCTCTTGAAATTGCCAGCATTTGTTTTTGTCCCCCACTTAACAGCCCACTTTTTTTATACCAAAATTGCTTTAAATCTGGAAATAGTTCGAGCATCCATTCTATCTTCTCTTCAGCTTCTTCCCCATTTTTTCCCCTAGCAAGTGCGAATGTCTCTTCTACTGTCAAATCATGAAAAATACCTTGATTTTCTGGTACATAGCCTATACCTTTTCTTGAAATTAAATGTGTAGATAATCCATTTACTTTTGTATTATCATAATAAACTTCTCCATTTTCTATTCGGTGAAACCCCATAATCGACCGCAATGTTGTTGTTTTTCCAGCTCCATTTCTTCCAAACAATACTGTAATCGTTCCCTTCTCAACCGAAAGGGACACTCCTTGTAAAATATGAAACTGATCTAAATACGTCTCTATATTATTCACTTGTAGTAGTGCCACTATATAATCCCCCTAAATAAGCACTTTGTACTCGTTCGTCTTTCATCATCTCTTCCGGCAATCCTTCCGCTAATAACTCACCATGAAATAAAACGATAAGATGATCTGATAAATCTAGCACCATATCCATTTTGTGTTCGATAAGTACGATTGTGCTCTCTGGATTCTTTTTAATATTTTCAATTACTTGTAAAATAGCCGGAACTTCCTCAACTGAAATACCTGCCGTAGGCTCATCAAGTAGCAATACATCTGTCTTTAATGCTAATAACATAGCAAGCTCTAACTTTCTTTTTTCCCCGTGAGCTAAATCCTTAGCTACTACTTCTCCTTTCTCGTGAAGTAGTACTGTTTTTAAAAGACGTCTCGCCTCTCCAGTTTGCTGCTTTAACTTGGCTGCATTCGGAAAGAAACTGTAATAGTCTTGAACGAATGATTGAACACTTAAACGCACATTTTCAAGTACTGTTAGTTCTGGGAAAATATTCGTCAACTGAAAAGAACGACCAATTCCTAAGCGCGTTCGATCTGAAATCGATAGCTTTGTAATATCCTGTCCTTTAAAATAAACTTCACCTTTCGTCGGAGAAATTTGTCCACTTAGCAAATTAAATAAAGTAGTCTTTCCAGCACCATTCGGTCCAATAATTGAAATGAGCTTTCCTTTTTGTACCGTTAAATTAACATCCTTAATAACATGATGCTCACCAAAAGATACACAAAGATTTTTCGTCTCTAACAAATGTGTCATGAAATCCCTCCCACTGAAAACCATGTTTATGAAAGAAATAAGTATAAAGAGGGTATCCCCTCTTTATATAAAAACAACAGAAAATTCAGTCTATTTATCCTGAATTGATGGTTCGGTCTCTTTCATCGTTAATTCTCTCTCTAACACTGGTACTGGATAATCAACACCATCTTGCTTTTTCAGCGTTATAGAATATAGAGTTTGTAATGCTTGATGATCTTTCTCTCTAAATTTCATCTTTCCCTTCGGTGTCTCAAATTCCATTCCTTCCATTTTCTTAATAAGCGTATCTACACCTGTATCACCTTTTGTATTCTTTAAAGCTTCGACAATAGAAATTGCCGCTGACATCCCTCCTGCTGTAAACAAATCTGGAACAGCACCATTAAAACGTTTTTTATGTTCTTCTACTAACCAATCATTCACCTTATTTTTAGGAAGTGTGTGATAATATACAGAAAATCCTTGCATTCCTACTAACGCATCCATCGTTTTTAATGCCGGTATATCAGGTGCACCAGTAGAAATTTTAATACCTTGTGCTTCCACATTCATATCTTTCAACTGTTTCCACGGTGAATTCGCACCTGCCCAAACGATAAATAAATAATCTGGTTTTGAGCTAATAATATTTTGAATATTTGCAGTGAAATCAGTTGAATTCGTATCAGCGTATTGCTCGTTTACAATATTCGCACCTAATTTCTTCGCTCCCGCTTTAAATGCAGCAATTCCTTCACGACCGAATGCATTATCTGGAGCAAACGTCGCAATCTTTACATCCTTTTTAGCAATCGAGGCAGCCCCTGCAATCGCATCTTGTGAAGAGCTTCTCCCTGTTCTAAAAATATATTTATTCCAGTTCTTCCCGGTAATACTATCAGCAACTGCTGGTTCTACAACCATAATCTTTTTATACTCTTCAGCTAGTGGTAAAACTGCTAATGTATCACTTGAACTAGATGATCCGACTAAAAAATCAACTTTCTCTTCTTCTAATAATTTCGTAGCCTTCTTAACCGCTACATCTGCTTTCGTTTCCGTATCTTCTACAACAAACTTAATCCTCTTTCCTTCCACTTTTCCTGTTCCACCTGTTGCATAGTCTAATCCTAATTCAAATCCATTTACCGTTTGTTTTCCATACGATTCTAGCGGGCCTGTTAGTGAAGCAAGAACCCCTACCTTAATTGTTTTTTCATCTTCTGTACTTGTCTTCTTTCCTGAACAAGCTGCTGTTACTAATAACGACCCTAAAACACAACCAGTAACCACCGTTTTTAGCCATTTACGTTTTTTCATCGACATTGTGATCCTCCCCATACTTTTCTTTCTGATAGAATCAAATACGCCAAATTCCCCTGTCCGTAATCATGACTTCAAAATTGGTAATGGAAAACTCTTGTAGTAACCTCTACATTCGGCACAAATCTATAATCACCTTCCTATTAAATGGAAACGGACATACAATCAATATATATTCCGTTGTTCAAATGAAATTACTGTTTCATTACAGTAATCATCACGCAAAAAGCTGCAAATAATTAACTTAATTCATTAAGTCAATTATTTGCAGCTTACATAAAAAACATGAATAGAAAAACTGATTAATTATTTTCGACCTTCTCTAACCCTTCAACCAATTGTTTCTTATCTAGCCCTTCCCCTATTATCACCAAGTTTGTCGGGAAACCGAAATCCTGTTCTAATAAAGTTGGTACTCCAAATGAATATTGGAATAAGTGAGGGTATTTATCTCCATGGAATTTCACAAAACCTTTCACACGATAAATACTATCTGGTAAATTCGAGAGCCATTCATATAATTTGTCTTGATCAATCGATTTCGTAAATTGATACGTCATTGTTTGTATATGTAAATGCTGTTTAACATGTAATGTTTCATGCTCTTTATTACTTCCAAATTCAGCTTCTTCTATATCATTTAAAGATATATTGCAATATTTTGTTTCATACAATTTCGCATGATTATTTATTGCTTTTACGTCTTCAAATACTTTGTTCTTATCTTCATCTGTTAATAAATCAGATTTATTAATGAGAATATGACTTCCATATTTCATTTGTTCATGTAATAGCTGTTGTACATTTGCACTTAATACACTTCGGTTTAACCATCTCACTGCATCTAATACGACTACTATAGATTTCACTTCAAGGAAAGGTGCTAAAATTGGTGATACACATGCATCTAACACTTCAATTGGATGTGCGACACCTGTTGTTTCTATATAAATTACATCTGGTCTTTCTTGTTGATATAAAGAGTGTAATTGTATTTCAAGCTCTTCTTTTAACGTACAACAAATACATCCTTTCAGAAGTTCCCTTAACACATTCTCTTTTCCAATAATATCTGTATCTACCGAGTATTCACCGATTTCATTCATTAACACAGCAACTTTTCGATTTTTCTTCTTTTCTGCTAATAATAAATTTTGCAGCAATGTTGATTTTCCGCTACCTAAAAAACCACCTAATATATGAATTTCTACTTTGCTCATTCGACCGACCATCCATTTCTCTACTTCAAATTTCATCAAAGCGTAATTATTATGATTTATACTTATCATTTTATTAAAAGAATACCTATTTGTAAACAAAACTGCTAGATTATCGTTTCATTTTCATTCACTTCATGAGCAACTCTAATTCCAGACTCGATTGCTCCCTGCATCCATCCATGTGTTAATGTCGTATGTTCTCCTGCAAAGTGCACTCTGCCCGCTGGCGGCGTAATATATGGAAACAATTCAAGCTCTTGCCCTGGTTCAAAAGCTGTAAATGCTCCGCAAGAATACGGATTTTGACTCCAACTAAAAGAAGCGCCTGTAACAAACTCACTATAAACCACGTTACCATATATTTGTGCTAAATTTTTTAATGCGTAACGAATACGATCTCTATGCGAGAGACTATCCCACGTTAACGCTTCATCTGCCCACGTATAACTTGCTATAACGATAGCTGCCCCTGGTGACTGAATGCCATAGCTTAGATAATATGTAAAACGTATCGGTAAATCTGTAATAGATTTACCACCACACTGCCCCGCTCTTTTCCAAAATCTACTTTTGAACTCTATCGCAATTTTAGTCGATGCAATATAATTTAATTCACGAATTGCCCGTCTTTTATAATAAGAGAATAAATGATACGGCTGGACTTCTACAAATCGCAAAGCTGAAAATGGAATTGTGATAATAGCAATATCACCCGTTACTATAAATTGCTCTAACGTTTTTTCATGATTCACTTGCATCATTACCTGGTTATCTTCTTGAATTATTTTCTCTACTTTATATGACATGAAAATATTATCCTTTAGCTGCGGTAAAAATGAATTTGGTAATGCGTCCATCCCGCCTGTTATCTCATAATATTTCGTCGTTGAAGTGAAAAAGATCATTTCTCGTAATACTTCAATTAAAGACATTCCCATGTATGCTTCCATATCAAGAAGTACTCTGATCATATCTATTGCTCCATCTGAATAGTACTCAATTAAAAATGAACCGAGCGAATATGTTTTATACTTTTTTTCAACAATAATCCAGTTTTTATTAGGATCTTTCTTAATATAATTAAGTATCGGTTCTAATACCTCTAACATTAATTCTTCTGCCGTTTTCCCTCTTTCTTTATCTAAAACTGGATATCCAAGTACACTTGGATCCTTTTCAAACACATCCAATCTCGTTCTTTTGTTATTCGTATAAATTATATCTGAAGAATTTTTATTAATAAAAAGGTTTAACGGTAGTTTAAATTTACGAATGTAGGCTAAAGTTAAATCGTGAGTATCCGGAATACGCATAGGACCTGCGTTAAAATATAATCCTGCGCTAAATGGTTCACGAATCGTATACACCCTGCCACCTATTCTGTTATTTGCTTCTATAATCGTTACCTCGTGCCCAGCCTCTTTTAATAAAGATGCTGCAACTAATCCAGATATCCCTGCACCAGCAACTGTAATTCGTTTGGGGTTATTCGTTTTGGCAAGCCCTTCATGAATAATTTGAAGCATTTTTTCCATCGATAATGGATTCCCCATGCCAATTCCCCTTTTACGAAGGATTTTACTGAATTATATTCGTTTAACAGAATTCCTATGTTTCATTCAAGTAATTGAGCGGATACATTTTCAATTACTTGAATATCTTTTATAAAATGTAATAAAATAGATATGAAACTATAGAAGTAAGACGTATTATCTTACATAATAAAATTAATGAAATAGCGAGGAATTTTGACATGAAAAAAGGTATTAACCGTGTTGTATTAGTAGGAACAGGAGCAGTTGGATGTAGTTATGCTTACTGTATGATTAACCAAGCTGTAGCTGAAGAATTTGTTTTAGTTGATGTAAATGAAGCAAAAGCTGAAGGAGAAGCAATGGACTTAAGCCATGCTGTTCCTTTCGCACCAGCTCCAACAAAGGTTTGGAAAGGTAGTTATGAAGATTGTAAAGACGCAGATCTTGTTGTAATTACAGCTGGATTGCCACAAAAGCCAGGTGAAACACGCTTAGATTTAGTTGAGAAAAACGCTAAAATTTTCAAGCAAATTGTTCGTAGCATTATGGATAGCGGCTTTGACGGTATCTTCTTAATCGCAACAAACCCTGTAGATATTTTAACTTACGTAACTTGGAAAGAATCTGGATTACCGAAAGAACGCGTAATCGGTTCTGGTACAACTCTTGATTCTGCTCGTTTCCGCTATATGTTAGGTGAATACTTCGATATTGGACCTCATAACATTCATGCTTATATTATCGGAGAGCACGGTGATACAGAACTTCCAGTTTGGAGTCACGTATCAGTTGGTATTCAAAAGCTAGAAACACTTCTTGGAAAAGACAACACATACAACCAAAAAGATTTAGATGAGATTTTCATAAACGTTCGCGATGCAGCTTACCACATTATTGAACGAAAAGGTGCTACATACTACGGCATTGGTATGTCACTGCTGCGTGTAACGAAAGCAATCTTAAACAATGAAAACAGTGTATTAACTGTATCAGCATATCTTGAAGGTCAATACGGCCAACAAGACGTTTATATTGGCGTACCTGCTGTCTTAAACCGCGGCGGCGTTCGTGAAATTTTAGAAGTTGAATTAAGTGAAGAAGAAGAATTAAAATTCGATCACTCTGTTCAAGTATTGAAAGGAACAATGGCTCCTGTACTTTAATCGTATATTTTAATCAAAAAAGCAATCCAATTTATGTTGGATTGCTTTTTTATATATTTTGTTCCCCCTCAATATAAACTGTAATATTATCCATAATAGAAAGGAGTGATTTCATGTATGATTCTTGGACGATTGTACTCCTCTTATTAGCTGTAACAGCCTTAATACTTTTCCTCTTCTTAATCATCAGAACGCTTTTTCCAACAAAAAAATATGATAAGAATCTCGGATTGATTCTAATTATTTTAAGCTTGTTAGCAATACCGATAAGTATCTTCCTTATAGGCGGATGGGCAGGTATGGGAGTTGGTGTAATCGCATTGTTTATTTTTGCTGCTGTTATTATAGCTTTAATTGCAAATACCTTCATTAAACTACCTCCTCCAAAGAAAAAATAATAAATGACCGATGTTTTCATCAAGAGAAAACATCGGTCATTTTCTATCATTTATTATCTTTAATCGGTTCATCATTATTTACATCAAGTACATCTAATAAAAAGATAAAAATTGGAATCCCGATAATAAGCCCCCATATTCCGAGGAAATGCTCTGAAAAGATAAGAATCATAAATGTATAAAAAACAGGTAAATTCGTTTTTGCAGACATAAATTTTGGATTTAAAAAATAACTTTCAAGAGCATGGATTATTGTAATGAATACTAGTATGTATACAACATACATAACCCCGCCGACGTTATAGGCAATTATACAAAGTGGAAACAAGGAAATAATAACACCAGCAACTGGAATCAAACCGAGTAGAAAGACCATGACAGCCAATACAAGAAGCTGTGGAAATTCTAAAATGACAAGTGCAATTACAGTGAGCACACAATTTACAACCGCAATTAAAAACTGTGCTTCAATCACTTTTCCGAACGATCTTGCAAACCTTTCACCGAAATATGCAATCTCCTCATAAAAAATTTTCAGCTTACTATCTCTAAATTTCGAAGTAAATGCTATAATGCGTTCTTTTTCTAATAAGAAAAATAAGCTTAAAATAAGAGAAAGTAGTATTTGTAAACTGACTTTTCCTATGTTTGCTATCGATTGATAAATGACATCTACACCTTGTTCGATATATTTCGATACTTCCATTCCATTAATTGTCGAAAGTGCATATTTAATTATCTCGTTATCAGGTGGGTTTTGAAAAAACAATTTAAACTGATAAATCAATTGTGAAATTTGTATCGTTAGTACAGGCAAATATTTATATAGTGTAGTTACAATAAACGTCACTAATACAATATATAAACCAGCAATAACCGCTTTCCTATTTACTTTCAATTTTTTTGAAATAAACTTTTGAAATCGATCCATCAAAAACGTGAGAATAAACGTAATTAATATTAAATTAATCATACTTTTTAATCCATACAATACAAGCACTAATATTATTAAAACGAGAAACCGTTGAAACCCTCTACTTCGAAAGAAATTTTTCACTTCATTCATTAAAAATTAACCTCCCCCTTCAATGGATGGAAATTGGATATATTACATTTTATGAACTTCTATAGACAATCTTTCTTACTAATTAGGAAGAATCCTTTTTTTCTTTTTTAATGTCTGATTTTTCATCTAATACTTTTCTAAAAACTATTTTTCAACTCTATATTTTAGGAGAACGTCTATTTTTAGACTGTTGCTCCTTAGTAAATTTTTTATATTGAAAAAAGAGAGTTATCTATTACTTAACTCTCTCTAGAAAAATGCTAAATGAAAAGCTTAATTATTTCAATCTAATCATTTCTTTTTTGCATTTGCTTCGCTAACAATTCCTTCACTTGGTTATACGTTAACCCTGAATTTTTGTTTAAACGTTTTACTTCCTCGACTTCAGTACCTACCACTGTATATTTTTTCTCATCACTCATATTTCCACTTCCTTTTTAACCAGATCACTTCTTATATTTCTTCCCTAAACTCTTATAAAATAACACAAATAAGCTGTACTAAATTAAATAGACTAAACAGAGGGTATTATGTTCAATAGCTAAAGGGGGTTTAGTTGCATAGGAGGAATAGATAAAAAAATGTCGAATTTATTTATTTGTTGAAATTGAGGACTTGGAGGATACATTTTGAAGAAATATGAGTTTAAAAATAACATTCCAACATTGGAAGAGTACAAGTATTTATGCGAGTCTGTTGGATGGACTAATTATATGAATTTTGAAGTGGTGGAAACATCACTGAAGAATTCTATCCACTGCATCACAGTCAAGGATAATGAACAAATTGTGGGCATGGGGAGAATTGTTGGTGATGGGGCTATCTATTTCTATATTCAAGATATAGTGGTTCATCCAGATTATCAGAAAAATGGTATTGGGAAAGAAATAATGCATATTTTGGTTGAATACTTAAATCAGAATGCCCCCGATAAGGCGTTTGTCGGTTTGTTTGCATCACAAGGTAAAGAATCGTTCTATGAAAAATATGATTTTAAAGATTACTCACCAAACATGACGGGGATGTTTACTGTCCTTTCAAAAAAATAAAGTGAAACTTTAATCAGTGGGGGTTTTGTTCATCCCCCACTGATTATTAGCCTTCACCAATCGGGCGTGAATATTAAATAAAAAAGGACAATACATATTATATTTGACTAATATGTATTGTCCTTTAATTTATCTAACTTTTTTAAATTTTGGTTTTGAATTGTATTTCTTAATAAAATTTCACTACATCTTCAGTAGGTAAGAATGTTCTTTCCCCTGGTTGTTCATTTGGCTCACCAAACGGCATTTGTCCTACTAAGCTCCACTCTGCTGGAATGTTCCAAGTCTCTTTTACTTCAGCATCTACGATTGGATTGTAATGTTGTAATGACGCTCCAATTCCTTCAGCCGATAATAGCATCCATACAGTATGTTGTAACATTGCATTTCCTTGATGAGACCAAAATGGGAACTGATCTTTATACAATGGTGCATTTTCTTGCATTTTTTCTACTGTTGCTTGATCTTCAAAGAATAGTACTGTTCCTACACCTGCATAGAAGCCTTTTAGTCTTTCTACAGTCGCTTCAAAGTTTTCTGCTGGCACGCGAGCTCTTAATGTTTCTTTTACGATACCCCAAAACTTTTCATGCTCTCCATCCATTAATACGACCATACGGCCACTTTGCATATTGAAAGATGTTGGTGCATGTAAAGCTGTTTTTAAAACTTCTTCAATTCTTTCTTTTGTTATTGTAGCGTTTTTTGTTACTTTACGAATTGAACGACGGTTCACGATTGCTTCTTTTAAATTTGTTGTAGTTGCTGACATTTTAATTCCTCCAAATATATGTTTTATTATTTTTATTTAAACAAATCAACTTGATTCTTTCATGCAAGACGAATTAGCAATATCCATCCGTCTTACATTGCATACCTTCAAATGAATTTGTTTTATCCTTTTCGATTTCTTTATCAATTACTCTTTCTAACGTTTCTTTACTAGCAAGTCCTTGAATGACTTCATCTCCAATCATGACAGTTGGTACAGCCATAATATTCGCTTCATCATATGCATGCTGAATTGATTCTTGATGTTTTTCTTTATATTTACGAGTTACTAAAGCATCTTTAAATTCAGCTTCAGGAAGCCCTACTTCTACCGCTAATTTCGTTAATACATCAATATCTTCAATGTTTTGCTCTTCTTGGAAAAACGCAGTAAATACTCGGTGATGATACTCATTGCCAAGTCCACGCTCTTTCGCAAATTGGCACCCTTCAAAAGCTAAATGTGTATATGGATGCGGAGAAACACGTGGCAGACGCATTTCAACCCCTAATTTTTTTGCAGTAGGAAGAATGAAAGAATCCCATGAACCTAACTTATCTGGCTCGTTCCAAGGATCTATTTTAGAATATGGACTTGGACGCAATTCAAACGGCATCCATTCGATTTCCACATCTTTCTCTTTCGCTACTTCATCTAATGGACCTTTTGCTAAAAAGCAAAACGGACATATAAAATCTGAGTATACTTTCATTTTCACAGCCATATTATTTGCACCTTACCTTCTTTTTATTTTCAGATGTAACCAGAACAGTTACAATTTTAAGGAAAAAATATGCATTCTCTTTTAGAGACTTGCGATTATCATATTATGCATTCATTTTTTGTTGTAAAGATTCAAATAACTGCCCCATCGTAATATTTCTCAAAACTTCTTCCATCGCGGATTGTGCTTGAATTAAAATAACTTCTAACACCGCTTGAATATTCGCTCCAATTGGGCAATCTGGATTCGGTTGCTCGTGAAAATGAAATAGTTTGTCTTCTTCTACTACATTCACTGCATGGTACACATCTAACAATGTGATTTCATGTAAATCCTTTAATAATCCCGCGCCACCTGGTCCGCGATTTACGTAAACAAATCCAGATTGTTTCAAGTAAGACATTATTTTACGAATGACTACCGGATTTGTATTTACACTTTCAGCCATATAGTCCGAAGTGCAAACTGAAGATGGATTGTTTTTTAAAATAGATAAAATATGAACAGCTATAGAAAAGCGGCTACTAATTTTCATCGTAATCACCACCCGATGTAATCATTATAGTTACAACCAAAAAATAAGTCAATCCTTTTTATAGATTTTTTATAAGCAAATTAAAAAAGTGTCCCATTATGATATATGAGACACCTCTTTTTATTCTGCAAATAACTCTTGGAATTCTTCAATAAATAGCTGTACAGCGAGTGAAGAGTCCTTTAATGAAGGAACAGCTAAAGCAATTTCTCTCCATACTTGTGGTTCCAATTCTCTCGTTTGTATATTCTTTGGTAAACTCGTTAAAGATAACTCAGCCAAAATTGCGATTCCCAATCCTTCTTGAATCATATTTAAAGCTGTTGTAACTGTCGAAATTACATATTCAGCCCGAAGTGGTACGTTCTCTTGTTTAAACATATCAATAATGGGAGGTTCATATCCACCCTTACATAATATGATTGGTTCATTCTCTAAATCACTTATTGTAATAGATTTCTTCTTACACAAAGGATGATCCTCTCTTAAGACGACAACCATTTTCCCCTTCGTTAAGGGCACAATCTCCATATCTTTATTAGGCAAAATAACAATTCCGATATCAATTACTCGTGATAATAGCCAATCTTCTACTTCTTTAAGTGTACCTTCGCAAAGAACTAATTCTAAATTCGGATACTTTTCACGAAAGATATTAATCATTTTAGGTAAGAAATATGCTGAAGCACTCGGAAAACTCCCGATTCGAATCGTTCCAACTTCATGCCCCTTCTCCATCGCAACTTCTTGCTCAATCTTCTCCACACCGTTCAAAATTTCTCTAATATGTACAAGAATTCGATTTCCCACCTCTGTAACGATTAGCCCTTTTCGTTTATCACGTATAAGAATGGTAACCCCTAATTCTGACTCAATGCTTGAAATTGCATGACTTACAGCTGGTTGCGTCATATTCAACATCCCAGCAGCCTTCGTAAAACTTCCTAATTCAACCGTTTTAATTAAAACTTGAAGTTGTGTAATGGTCATAACTAATTACTTATACTCCCCATAAAAAAGATTCATTTTATTTATTACACTCGATATCATATCATAGGGAAATGAATTACAACAAGGAGGTCTTACAGTGACACAGCTTTCTCGAACTAAGACGGCAATAATCCTTACATTTCTCGTTATTATGTGGGGAATTAATTGGCCGTTATCTAAATTCGCTCTGCATTACACACCACCCGTACTCTTTGCAGGGATTAGAACTTTAATAGGAGGATTTATCTTACTTATTTTCGCATTACCGAAATACAAACAATTAAATTTAAAGGAAACTTGGCATTTATACTTTATTTCATCTTTACTCAATATTATTTTGTTTTACGGACTACAAACTGTCGGACTTCAGTATATGCCCGCCGGACTCTTCTCCGCAATCGTATTTCTCCAACCTGTCTTACTCGGCATTTTCTCATGGATTTGGCTTGAAGAGGCAATGTATGGCTTGAAAATTTTCGGACTTATTCTTGGTTTTATTGGTGTTGGGGTTATTAGCTCTAGTAGTTTAACTGGACATATTTCTATTATCGGTGTACTACTTGCTTTAGGATGCGCTATCGGCTGGGCACTCGGCACAGTATTTATTAAGAAAACTGGACACCGCGTTAATGCCATTTGGATGGTAACACTTCAGCTTATTATTGGCGGATTTTGCTTAATCGGATTTGGTTCAGAATTTGAAAGTTGGTCTAACATCGCTTGGAGTATACCATTTGTAAGTGTACTACTATTCATCTCATTCTTTGTTATTGCAATGGGGTGGCTTGCTTACTTCACACTTGTAGGAGCTGGTGAGGCAAGTAAAGTTGGGGCTTATACATTCCTTATCCCTCTTATCGCTATTATTGTAAGCTCTATTTTCTTACATGAGGCCATTACAATGAGCTTATTTATTGGACTATTATTTATTGTCGTAAGCATTTGTTTTGTAAATATAAAACCGAAAGCACTTGCTGTAGGACAACAAGCTGAAGTTAAATAAAAAGATATAAGAAAGAGCCTATTGTTGTAGGCTCTTTCTTATATCTTATTTTTTACGACGTACTACAAAAATACATGTCCCCACTGACGATACGATAGCTAAAATTGATAAAATAATTGCTACTGTTTGCATACTGCTCGTACCTTCATTTTTTTCCACACTAGATACTTCACCATGTTCTCCTGTAAGTGACGTACCTTTTGCAATCGTAGTAAGGGAATGTGGTTTCTCAGCTTTCTCATCACCTGTCCATTCAACAATTTCTCCGTCTTTATATTGTTGATATGCATCCCAAGCTATTTTTTGCTCTTTATCTGGATTTTTGGCAACGAAAGTAAATCGCTGAAACTGACCAGGTAAAATCCCTTCTCCTGTTGCTTCCCATATTACAGTTTTAACTTTTCCAGCTGCATCTTTTTGTTCTTCCACTTTCCATCCTGGCACTGGCTCATACTGTTGAAACTCGACTCCAGATGGTATTTTCAGTGTAACTTTTGTTGTAGCAATATCCTTTTCAACTGGTACCTTTATCGTATAAATCTCCCAAGAGTTAACGTCAGAAGTTGCTGGTTTCACAGTTACGTGAGCACTAACAGGTAACGAAAAAATCCCCATTGCAATTATTGTTGCTATCATTGTTGTTCCTAATTTTTTTATACGTTTCATTTTCTTATAACTCCTTTTCCTCTGTAACTTCTCTTTATCCCGCATTAACGGGCAGTAAGACTCCCACCTCAAAATTCGGCTGGAGCAAAGAAGTTAGGTGGGAGTCTTACTGCCCGTAAAAGCCCGATTGGTTCAACTAATAATCAGTGGGGATGAACAAAACCCCCACTGATTAAAGTTTCACTTTATCTGCCACCTACAATAAATTTATAATCTATATCGAAACTATCAAGCGATTTTGTTAACCCATGAACATGTATATTCCAGTTTCCTGTCATGTTAATATACATTCCTTCCGCTTCATATTCTCCCGGTGACACTGCCGAAACTTTAAATGAACCTTTGCCCATATTCATATCTAAAGATTGAGTCGTCAATACAATTTGTTCCATATCAGTAACAGGCTGTCCATTCTCATCCTTCAAAGTAATATGAAATGTATTCTGTCCTACCTTATTAGGACTTACATGTAAAGTAAGTTCATATCCATTATCTAATTGTTTACTCTCTGTAAAAGGTCCCGTAGGAGGCATCGGCGGCGTTTGTACATTTGTCATAAAAGCTACGATTACAAAAACGATAATTCCAATGATAAACTCTACTTTCACCGTAGCTCCTAACCTTTGCTGCGCTCGCATTCTCGCTTTCACATAATGAATAATTCCCAATATCCCCATACACACGAATAAAAGTATCTTTGCTAATAAGGCCAATCCATACTTCGTATCAAATAGGGAATGGATCGTGGGAATAAAAAATGTGCTGTTAAAAAGACCCGTTAATAAAATCACTATGACGGCACCTGTTGCCCATGGCGAAAAACGCTTGATCGCATCCCAATACATAGTCCACTTGTCATCCTCTTTACGTAAAAGAAGAACAATCGATGATAGCCCCCCAATCCATAACGAAGCTGCGAATAAATGTAGAAAGTCCATAACGACAGCAATTCCTTTAAACTTTAAACCATATGCGTGACTATTTAAGGCTTTCATTGCAAGTAAGCCAATAAACAATACAATCGGAATGCTCCATACTTTAAAAGATGAAAGCTTTTCACGCTTCACCGCAAAATATGTAACAATTATAAGCATACTAATAAGAGCCATTTGAGCCATCCATACATAACCAAAAACAGATAGCTGTAATGTTTCTTTTAATAATAAAGGATCGAATGCTTCTAACCATGAAACATCAGCATTCATTTTCGCTTGCAATGGTAGATTGAATAGTAAACTAATGAATATCCCAAATAATGAGATCCATATTATTTTCTTACTCCTCGACCGAACTTGACTTGCACTTCCTTTATATAGGATAAGATTAAATAATAGAACACCGATAAATAAAGAAAAACCTGTATATAAAATTCCACGTTCCATAATCATATCGATTTGCGGAACATAGCCCATCTCTTCTACTTGTATATCGTCTGTTCCCGCTTCTGCTAATCCAATACGGAATGGAATAACTCCTTGAATTGGATGCCCATCAGCTGAAATAGCTTTCCACTGAATAGAGTAGAGACCATTTCTGAGATTCTCTTTTAACCCAGCTTCTAATAATTTTTTGTTTTTCTTATCAATATGAGCATCTTTTAAATCTACTCTTTTACCTGAGGTATCTCTTACGAACAATGTATTAAAACGCGAAACTTGTATGTCCTCATCGAATTCAATTTTCACAACAGATGGCGCTTTTTTCAACGTTTCGTTTTCATTTGGGTTTGATTTCACAACATACGCATGAGCAGATGCACTTTTTGGTATCAATATGATAAACACGCACGCTATTAATAGCCATGCCCCTAACCTTCTCATTACTTTCACACTCATTTCACTTCTTTCTTTTTCGTCACTACACTTTCATTACTTTTTACTTCCCAAGTTTTATTTCTTGATAAAATATTAACCTGATTAAGTATAAGGATCTATACCGTATTACTCTCTGTTTATCACTCACCTCTAAACTTTCAATATATTAGTAACTACCATCATAGATGCAACTTACATTTTTAAAGTTGATTATTATTATAGCATAAAATATATTTATGTAAGTTTCTAAAGAAGAAAAGTTATCGTGAATCATTTGTGAAGGAAATGTGAAATGAATAAATTAAAAAAGGTGTTACGTTATTACGTAACACCTCTTCTCAAGTATAAACTTCCTTTATTTCTCTTCTGGATAATCACAATACTCAATAATTGTACCCTCTGTATCCGCCGGATTAAGGTAAATTAATCTTCTACCGTGTTTATTAATTCGAAGTGTATGCTCTAACGTTCGAATGCCTTGTTCTTTCAATTCTTCTAAAGCTACATCTAAATCATCTACACGATACGCAACGTGATGAACGCCTTTACCTTTTTGCTTTATAAATCGCGCTATTGGAGAAGTTGTATTATTCGTCGGTGCAAGTAATTCAATTCTATCACCATCTACTTCAAGAATGGCTACTTCACTTTCAACACCGGGTGCTTCACTTACGTATCGATCTATTAAAGTTCCTAACAAAACTTTTTCATAAAAACGTATCGTACTATCTATATCACGAACTGCAATGCCGATATGATCAATTGTTTTTTTCATGTACTTTTCCCCTACTACTTTATTTTTTCTATCCTTATCAATAGTAACAAAAAAAGTTATAGAATCAAATAAAATGTACCCTATAGAATAGACACTTAAAAAAAGTCTATTCTATAGGGTATTTCTTGTATAATAAGAGGAAAATTGGGATCGGAGAATGTTCAAAATGACAAAAAAG